>DRHF01000196.1 GCA_011049715.1 Desulfobacterales bacterium | reverse complement strand
TGGGGTTATATCGTTGCAGATCCGGAAACCGGAAAGACCACCAAAAAAGGGGTTTGGGCAGGCGGTGATATTGTCACCGGAGCCGCCACCGTAATTTTAGCTATGGGAGCGGGAAGAAAAGCCGCAGATTCGATTCACAAGTATCTGACATGGGGGTGGTAAACCGCCATTGTTAACCATAAGGCACTTGCCCAAATAGACCATGCGGGCCTATCAAGGCATTTTTCAATGAAAGATTAAGATTTTTCTGAAAACAGAACGCCCTCGATAAAGCGATCAAGGTCCCCATCCAAAACCTGGGTGACATTTCCAATTTCAAGGTTAGTCCGATGATCCTTTACCAGTTGATAGGGATGAAGAACATACGATCGAATCTGATTTCCCCAGGCAATATCATTCTTGCTGTCATGCATTTCCTGCTTTTTATCATCCTGCTTCTGTTTTTCATGCTGATACAGCCGGGCCTTTAGTACTTTCATAGCCATCTCTTTGTTCCTGAACTGGGATTTTTCCTGCTGACACTGCACAACAATCGAAGTAGGAAGGTGGGTGATCCGGACCGCACTACTGGTCTTGTTCACATGCTGCCCGCCGGCGCCGCTGGCCCTGTAAACATCAATACGCAAATCCTTATCCTCAACATCGATCACGATTTCGCTGTTTAACTCCGGGTAGACAAAAACAGAAGCAAAGGAAGTATGCCGTTTGCCGCTGGCGCTGAACGGAGAAATTCGGACCAGTCGATGCACCCCTGTTTCGGTTTTCAGATATCCATAGGCATAATCTCCACTTGCGGTAAAAGTCACACCCTTTATCCCCGCCTCATCACCGGGCTGAAAATCAATCAATTCGATCTTGAAACGCTTTCGATCAACCCATCTGGAATACATTCTAAAGAGCATCTCTGCCCAATCCTGGGCTTCGGTACCCCCTGCTCCGGCGTTAATCGAAACGATGGCATTGTTCCGATCATCTTCACCGTCCAGCATCAGGTCGAGGGAAAACGTATTTGATCTTTTCTCAATCGATTGAATCTCTTCAGAAACTTCTTCGAGGGTTTCCGCGTCTAATTCTTCTACGGCAAGATCAAGGAGAATTTCACTCTCTTCGAGATCATTTATAAGGGTTTGAAAGCGATCAATTTTACCGGTTATCAATGCCCGCTCTTTTAGAACAGGTTTTGTCTCTTCGGGGTTGTCCCAGAAATCCTTTTTCGATATCAGGGCTTCAATCTCTTTTAACCGTTTTTCTTTTTCTGGAAGGTCAAAGATAGTCCTTGACCCGTTCTAATTTCACCCGAAGATCTTCGATGGTTTGTTTCAGTTCAATAGACATTTTTTCCTCCTTATCTTCTAATTCTGAGTATGGTTACCAGCAGGGTAACAGCCAGACAGAGCCAGGCGAACACGTCTCCGATCCGGGTATAAATTGTTGCCGTATCGATCAGGGGCATCGAACGGGTCATAACCGCATCCTTAAAAAGTGGGGTGGATGAAACGATCCGACCTGCCGGATCAATAAAACCACTGATGCCTGTGTTTGCTGCCCGAACCAGGGCCCGTCGATTCTCAACCGCCCGAAAAACCGCCATGGAAAAATGCTGATGTGGGGCGCTGGTTTTTCCATACCAGGCGTCATTGGTGATGTTAATCAACAGGAGAGCCTTATTTTTTACCATCTCCCTTGCCAGGCTCGGAAAAATGATCTCATAGCAGATCAACATGCCCAGCCGGTATTCACCCCAATCGAGGGTACTTCCCGATTTGCCTGGCCGGAAGTCCCCAACCTGTTCAACCATTTTGCCCAAAAAGGGGAACCACTTCTTGAAAGGAATGTATTCACCAAACGGAACGAGGTGCGCCTTATCATACCTGCCCAGCACCTTGGCGTCCGAATCCACCAGGTAGGCGCTGTTGTAATATTTCACAACATTTTCGCCCGGTTTAAAAGAAGGGCTCCCGAACAAAAAACTCGTACCGGCCTCTCTAATTCCTTTTTGAACTCTTTTGGTAAGGGCGGTATCGTATAAAAAATAAAATGGCGCCGCAGTCTCCGGCCAAACAATCAAGTCCGGATTTTCCTTTTTTGTCTTGAGCGATAAACCGATATATTTATCAGTAGTGGCGATCTGAAACCGGGGATCCCATTTGATTTCCTGATCAATATTACCCTGAATAATGGAAATCCGTGAAAATGCTGAAATCGAGGCCAGTTGGTCGATCCGGTTTATTCGCCACGTTCCGTAAAACCAAACGGTGATAAAAACGATTCCAAAAACAGATACCGCCCCTGCTGCCAGATGTTTATTAACTTTTGTACCCTGCCATTTTCTTTCCCGGATAAAAAGAAATGCCATCAAAATTGTCGCATTGCAAAAAACCACCAGGAAAGAGAGACCATATACACCTAATATATCTGAAATCTGTATTAAATGCAACACCTTGTACTGGGAGTATCCGATCAGTTCCCAGGGAAACCCTGATAGAAGATGAGAACGAATATATTCCAGTGACACCCAGAAAACCGGTATCACAAAAAGAGCTAAAACAGGCTTCGGGGCAAACCTTGCCATCATCCAAGAAAAGACCCCCAGATAAAGGGCAAGGTAGGCGCAAAACAGAAAAAGGATGGGGATGCCCAGGTATAAAGGAAGGTGACCAAATGTCTTCAGGGTATATGCTATCCAGTACATCAGTGTGAGATAGTGAACCAGTCCTGCCAATACACCAAGGCGAAAACTCTCCTTTGGCGATAGGGTACTAAGAGAAATCAATAGCGGGACAAGGGCAAACCACGCCAGCCAGGAAATTCCGATCCCGGGAAATGATCCGGTCAGTAAAAGACCGCTAATTGTAGCGTAAAAGATATTTTGTTTGGTGATGGGATCTGTTTTCAATAGACGATAGGTTTACTCGAATATTCCTGAAAACTGTTGATACCTTCCCCGCGTGGCGTGCATACGTGCAATGATTTACGCATGCGGCCGGCACAAAAGGCACATTAAGAGGACTCGAATTGAAACCTTTAAAGGTTTGTGGCAACAATTGAAAATTTATATAATAAATCCACATTTCAAACAATCATTTTTTTTTGCTTATTTGAAATATTCAACAATAGGTTATCGTTTCCACGTCAGAATCACGCTCTTAATTTATTTTAAACCTTGACACAAAGACAGTTAAGCGCCATATTTTTCCATGAAAAAATAAATTTCTAACATTGAATCAGACGCAAAGAACCCGTTGATAACATCTTCGGATTTTAATGACGATGGAATATATCGAACCCCCTCCTGCCATAAAGATAGATGATAAAAAACTTGGGAGAAAACTCCAAAAGGTTCCCCTCCACGGCAAAGACGAAAGCCAAATTGTCATCCAGAAAGCCCAGATTAGGGATGTAGAAGAAATCCTCGAACTGGTGAACAGCTTTGCGGCATCGAATTTAATGCTTCCCCGTGGTCCCCAATACCTGTATGAAAATATCCGGGATTTTATAATAGCTGATGACAGAAACATTCCGATTTACAGCCTGACGAAAACCAGGGAAGTATTACACCTTATTGTGGCCTGCGGAAGCCTGCATGTGCTTTGGGAAGATATTGCGGAGATCAGGGCGCTTGCGATTCATCCGGATTACCAGCAGATGGGGCTGGGAAGCAAATTGATCGAATATATGATTGAAGAGGCCAAACAACTGGGAATAAGGCGTTTGTATACTTTTACATTGACCGAAGATTTCTTCAAAACACTTGGGTTCAAACTGCAAAACAGAGCAGAACTCCCTCCCAAGGTTTGGGGCGAGTGCAGTCGCTGCCCAAAATATTTCCAGTGTGATGAAATCGGAATGGTTCTGAAACTCTAACTCCGGTGAAAGTGCCCGGGTTTTGGAAAAATATTTATCTGCAATTTTAGTTCAAACTCAGGAAAATTCTCTGAAAATTTCTTCTTCAACTCTGAATATATGGGCAATTAAAGCAGCACGGATCCACATGCCGCAACGCTCCTGCCGCCAATAAGCAGCCCGCGGATCTTTGTCAACTACCACATCAATTTCATAGCGTCTGGGAAGCGGATGTAGGATCGCACAATGGGGTTGAATCATTGAAAGATGTTTCGTTTTGAAATGAAACTCAGGATAGGTTTCAGCTTCACTCGATGGGCCCTCGGAGTATTCATTCTGAATTCGGGTCATATAAATGGCATCCACTTCCGGCATGATGCTTTCGAAGTCGTCGGTCTCTAGGAACGGAATTCTATATTTATTTAAAAAGTTTTTAATATCATCCTTCATTTTGAATACATCAGGTGATACAAAATATAGTGTCATATCTTTATAATTTTTCATTAAGTAACTCAGGGAGCGTACTGTCCTGCCACGCTTTAAATCACCCACCATGGCAATTTTTTTGCCGTCCAACCCCCCGACATTACGAAATTCTCTTTCAAGGGTATAAATATCTAATAGAGCCTGGGTGGGATGTTGATCCGGTCCTGAGCCGCCGTTTATGACCGGAACCGGTCTCTCTGTTTGATTTAAGACCCATGCCATTTTTTCGGCAAAGCCGGCTTCCGGATGTCTGGAGATAATCAAATTGACATAACTGGCAAATGTTCGGATCGTATCTTCCGGTGATTCACCTTTAACTTCTGAACTCGTCTGGGTGCCACGAATTTCAGAAACATTTAATCCCAGAATATAACAGGCATTTTGAAAAGATAGGAAAGTACGTGTCGAAGGCTGCACAAAATAAAGCATGGCCCGTTTATGGGGCAGAAGATTTCTAAGCTTTTTTTGGCCCATTTCTGTTTTGGCTAACACCCGGATCATGTCCGCCAGATTGCAGAGCAAATCCAAAAATCCCCTCTCAAACTGCTGGGCAAAAATAATATCAAATAATCTTCCTTCTGCTTTGAAAACATCTAATTTTTCATCGACAAGCTTGGAATAAAATTCTTTCCATCCCTCGAATTCTTGCTGGGTCGGCTCGGCGTATTTTTCCATTCTTTTCACCTCTTGCTGGGTTGTCGGGATAAAACACTACAGTCTGGTTTCCATTTCCGCGCCTTATTTCGCAAAGACTCGCCTTCGGTCTAGGGCAAATGCGACGCTCTTTCGGATTGGGGGTGCGAAACTTGAGTAACTAATACAATATGAGAATTTTGTGTCAAGATCAGAGTAGCCAGCTTATATAATGTACTCAAGTTTCGCACCCCCAATGGCGCACGGTTCCGCATCTGGTATGGAGTAAAAAAAATTTTCGGAAAAACAATGAGGCAGCCGTCGTAAACCGGGATCCATAAAGTAGTCACCGTGAACAGGCACGCGGTGGTTTGGATTTTTGCGTAATATCAGTTGCTTGTGAAATGCTAACTCTTAAAAGGTTTTGTGCCGTTGTCAAAGTGCTCATCATCAATTTTTTTCGGGAAAATTTCTTTTTACCCTATACCCGATGCGACTTTCCTCAAAATATCAGGTGCGAAACTTGAGTAATGTAGTTCTGATTTCTGAACCCCAATGAAGGCATTTTAATCAAATTTTTATAAAAGACCTGTTTTCGGAAATTTACGAGTGGTTCCGGGATCGGTAAGTCTTGATCACATGGCAATTTTCTGCCATATTTGGCCATAAAAGTCTGGGTAGTATATATTTTTTTTAAAAGGATGTTTCAAATGAATTCTAGAATCTTAATCAAAATCGGTGGTCAGGCTTTCGAAGACGAAGGTGGTTTCAAGGAGCTGGCCACTGCAATTAAATACAATCAGGAGACTGAAATTATTATCGTTCATGGCGGGGGTGCTGAAATATCCCGGGCGCTCAAAGGTGCTAACCGAAAAACCGTTTTCATTGACGGCATTCGGGTTACCCAGGCGGAAGATATTAAAATAGTGGAAAATACTCTTTCCGGTACAATCAATCAACGAATTGCTTCCTGGTTAACAAAAAATGGCGTGCCGTGCAGACGGATGTCGGGCAAAACAGAGCATCTGTTTATAGTCGAACCCTTAACCCGAAAGGGTCAGGATTTGGGATATGTCGGGAAAATCACGCGAGTTAATGCCGGCATTGTTCTGGATACGCTGAGGGATGGCCGGGTGCCGGTGGTCTCTCCTGTTTCAGCCGATGAGGAAGGCGAAAGCCATAACGTCAATGCAGATAGTGCGGCTGCCGCCTTAGCCGCCGGTGCGCAATGTACGGAGCTTGCCTTTATAACCGACGTTCCCGGTGTTTTGATAGACGAACAAACTTGTCGCTCCCTTACCATTTACGAAGCAAAAACACTTATCGCTGAAGGCACGATCAGTGGGGGAATGGTAGCAAAAATGGAATCGGCATTTGAGGCCCTTGAAAAGAAGGTACCTCGAGTGCATATCACCCAATGGCAGGGACCTGATACCCTACAAAGCATTATCGAAGGGGAATGCAAAAACGGAACAATCATTCAAACACATGACTTGTAAATCCAGCGCATTGAAGCTCCACGGCAGCAAACTGCAGTCCGCTACAGCCGGAAACCGGAAGAATTTTATCCTCAAGTTTCGCACAGACTAACCAGAAGAATTACTCCGATTTCTTTTAATGATTTTATAATAAAATCCGGTTGAATATCACCAGACAAATCACTTTCTTTAAATTCTCCTGTTTTGACCAGAACCGATTTTATCCCGGCCTTTTTGGCGCCTAAAATATCCGTTGCAACACGGTCCCCCACCATTAATACCCGGCGACTTTCGACACCCATAGACTCGAGTGCAATGTCAAAAATAAATCGACTGGGTTTGCCGATATAGGTGGCTTTTACTCCGGCGGCATCTTCCAGCATTTTGCCATACGCTCCTACCGTGAGTTCAACATCACCGAGGCTGTGGTCGACTTTTTCAGGTATCATAACGATGAGTTTCGAACCGGCCAGCAAAAGCTTAAGTGCTTTGTTCAAATTTTGAAAATTGAACCCTTCCCGGTAATCTCCGACGACAATATACTCTGGATTTTCGTCATCGTGGATAAAATCCCGGAACTCTGCAAACCCCTTTCCTTTAAGCATCACCCAGCATGATTTTGGGTTCAGGCGCTTCAGATATCTCGCAGTCGCATAGGAAGCGGTTATCACCTCTTCCTTAAAAATCGAAAACCCCATTTTAACCAGCTTTTCAGCACAAAATTCTCTGCTTTTCAGTGTGCTGTTTGACAGTATTCTGATGACAAGTCCTTTTGCCCGCAGCCGATCAATCAGTTCAATGGCACCGGGATATACTTTTCCCTGGAATTCAAGAATACCATCAATATCAAATATGACGCCTTTGAAGTTATCTGCCATTCTTTAGACCTCCTTGAATGGATATTAACACCCGTGTAAATATATAAAAACTCAAGTTTCGCACCCCCATTGGGGCACGGTACAGCATCTGGTGTGGGGTAAATAAAATTTTTCTGGAAAAACAATGAGGCAATCAGTTTGAACCGGTATCCATAAAGTAATCACCGTGCACAGGCACGCGACGGTCTGGTTTCTTTTGTAATATCAGTTGCTTCTGAAATGATAACTCTTAAAAGGTTTTGTGCCGTTGTCAAAGCAATCATCATTAATTTTTTTCAGAAAAATTTCTTTTTACCCTATGCCTGATGCGACTTTCCTTAAAATATCAGATGCGAAACTTGAGTAGAAAAAGCCTTGTTAATAGTTGTCATTCAAGACTCATGCGTTTCATTTCAAAACTCATTTTGAACGATATTTTGCCATTTTGGAAAAACACCTCCTGTGAAAAGCGCATCTCCTTCGCAAATCGATCTCACCCAAAATCACAAGTTCTTATCAATATCAATCCAAATTATCGATTTTTTTATTTAACTTTTCGATAAAAAAAAATATAATAAAAGACAAAGCATGATCCCGGGGCCCAAAAAAACATTAACGCTTAAACTGATGTGAACAGCACCAGAATGCTGAAGGAGGAAATGCGTGTCAGAAAAGGATCACCTGGATGCACAAGCGACACCCGGAAACTCTTGCTGGTCTCCAATCCTCAATTTTCCAACTTTTATGGGCTGTAAACTGGCCCGGGATTTTTTAGCGCAGGAGGTGGATGTGGTTGTCACCGGTGTGCCCTTTGATCTGACGACCACTGGGCGTCCTGGCGCCCGTTTCGGTCCAGCGAAAATTCGTCAAGCATCCAAACATTTGGCCTGGGAAATTTACCGCTGGCCATGGAATTTTAATGTGTTCGATGTTCTCGGCGTTGTAGACTGTGGTGATCTTTGTTTCGAGCCCACTAAAAGAGATTCAATGGTATCGCAGCTTCGGCAACATGCTGCTCAAACACTCGCGGCAGATAAAATCATGCTGACTTTGGGTGGAGACCATTTTATCACATTCCCCCTTCTACGGGTGCACGCTAAAAAGCACGGCTCTGTTGCTTTAATTCACTTCGATGCCCACACCGACACAGAAAGAGAACAGGATAAATACCACCACGGTACCATATTCTTTCACGCGGCAAATGAAGGTCTTTTAGTTCCGGAGCGCTCCGTTCAAATCGGTGTTCGTACCGAGTACATTCAGAGTGATCACGGATTTGCAGTACTTGACGCCGATTGGATCACGGATCATAGCGCAAACGATGTTTTAAACAAAATAAAGCGGATGGTTGGGAATCACCCGGCCTATGTTACCTTCGATATCGATTGCCTGGATCCGGCCTTTGCACCGGGAACCGGCACACCGGTGGTCGGCGGTCTGTCCACTGATTTGGCACTGAAGATTATCCGCGGACTGGTGGGCTTCAATCTGATCGGCATGGATCTGGTCGAGGTCTCCCCACCTTTTGATCATGGGGAAATCACTGCATTGGCTGCAGCAACACTGGCGCTGGAATTTCTTTACGTTCTCGCGGCAAACCGGAAAAAGAATTAATCTTATATTGAAGAATCCGGATTTTTCGCTTTTGGTTTTGAAACCAGCTGCCGCCTTCGATTTATGGCATCCGGAGCCCCTCGGGATGGAAAATGGTGTCGTCACCGAAAATAAGTGAAATTAAAGATGGTGTAAAAGATGCAGACTGATGAAAAACTGAAAAAGCGGATCACCTATGAGAAAATGCTTGCCGGCATATCTGAACGGGCGGTGTCAGTCGATAACCTGGACAATTTTTTGGATTCATCTCTGAGGCGCATGGGAAGCATTCTGGATGTGAGCCGTATCTTTATTTTTACATATCAACCTTCATCCGACACATTCTCCTGCATTTGTGAATGGGTTGCAAAGGGGATAGACACATTAAAAAAGCTGAATGAGCTGACGATTTTCGTTCCATGGGGAACGGAACGGCTGAAGGCGGGCCGAATCATCAATTTTCAAGACACCCGGGATATCCCCGGAGAACAACTCAGAGAACGGATGCTGGCTGTCAATGCCAAATCCACGTTAACCGTTCCGTTGTTTATTAAAGGCCGGCTGTACGGGTTTATGGGATTCGATGAATGCCGTCACCATCGGAAATGGATAGATGAGGATATGTATATTTTGACCACTGCGGCCCAGATCATTACCAAAGCAATTGAAAACAAAAAGTATGAAGAAGAATTGGAAAGACATCGCAGCCATCTGGAATCCATCTTCAGCAGTGTCCAAGACGCCATTATTACGGTCGACACCGAAATGAATGTAATCGAGGCAAACAAGGCCGCGGAAACCATCTGCGGTTTCAAATTAATCAGCGGTCAGCCTTTTACCGATTGTACCCGGGAATGTGATCGGTCCTGCCATGAGGTATTAAAGGGAACCCTGAAAGACAGGCGCACAATCCGGGAATACAAAATCGAATGCGGACACAAGCATCGATACAAACTGGTCGCCATGGTCAACAGTTCCCCCCTTTTGGATGGTAGCGGTAAGTTCATGGGAGCGGTCCTGGTTATTCGCGATATTACGCGGCTTACCCACCTTGAGAAGGAATTAAAAGAACGGTACCATTTTCAAAATATTATCGGCAAGAGTGAAAAAATGCAAAAAATTTTCAGCCTGTTAGAAATTCTGGCCAATCAGGCAACAACCGTTTTGATTACCGGCGAAAGCGGTACAGGCAAAGATATGGCTGCCAAAGCCATGCACTATGCCGGCACTCGGGCAAACGGCCCATTTGTGACAGTCAATTGTTCGGCCCTTGCTGAAAATTTACTCGAAAGTGAGCTGTTCGGGCATGTTAAAGGCGCTTTTACCGGAGCGGATAGAGATAAAATCGGTCGTTTTGAGGCTGCCGATGGCGGTACGATTCTACTGGATGAGATTGGTGATATTTCCCATTTGATACAACTGAAGTTGCTAAGGGTCCTCCAGGAGAAGGAATTTGATCGGGTCGGTGAATCGAAGCCGAGAAAAGTGGATGTTCGCGCCATTGCAACGACCAATCGGAATTTGAAGGAAGCGATAACCAGGGGAAAATTCCGTGAGGACCTCTATTACCGTCTCAATGTGATAGAAGTTAAACTTCCGCCGCTTCGCGAAAGGTATGAAGATATTCCATTGCTGATCGACCATTTCTGCCGTGTTTTCAATAAAAGTTATAACAAGAACATCGATGGCGTGTCGGATGAGGTTCTTGAAAAATTCATATATTATCCCTGGCCCGGGAATGTCCGGGAGTTGGAACATGCTATAGAAATGGCTTTTGTTCTCTGTAGAAATCAGACCATTCAAGTGGAGCATATTCCGACCGAAATCAGAGACGATACCCTGGTTAAAAAGCGTACGTTAATAACGAGAACGGATGATGATCCGGATCAGATCCTGAAAGCCCTGGAAAAGACCGATTGGAACATATCCAAGACGGCACGCCTTTTGGGCATCAGCCGCTGGACGATGTATCGTCGATTTGAAAAATATAATATCACCAGGCCGATAGAAAAATTGTAGCGCCGTACATATATGTTAGCTACACTTATGTGTGTTGCTACATTTATTTTTGTTGATCTGGAAAATTTTTTAGCTTCCATAGTTTACAACCCCTTGCAAATACAATAAATATTTTTTTATCGCCTCCCATACTTTTTGGCATCTTATTTGCATGAATATTTTCGTTAATATCAATGCGTTTCATCATTTACAATTTTCAGATCACTATCAGGAGGAAGGAATGGCTTTTAATCTGAGAAATCGATCTTTTCTGAAATTGCTGGATTTTACACCCGAGGAAATCAAATTTCTGCTTGACCTCTCAATCGATTTGAAAAAGGCCAAATACGCCGGAATTGAGGAACCGCGATTGAACGGCAAGAATATTGCGCTTATTTTCGAAAAAGCTTCCACACGAACCCGATGTGCCTTTGAGGTTGCTGCCTACGATCAGGGCGCCCATGTAACCTATCTGGGTCCTTCCGGATCGCAATTGGGCGCCAAAGAGACCATGAAGGACACGGCCCGGGTACTCGGCCGGATGTATGATGGGATTGAGTACCGGGGCTTTGGCCAGGAAAAAGTGGAGGAACTGGCCGAATATGCCGGCGTTCCTGTGTGGAATGGGCTAACCACCGAGTTTCATCCAACCCAGGTTCTGGCGGATTTTATGACGATGATGGAGCACTCCGACAAACCCCTGCACCAGGTCAGATTCGCTTACCTCGGTGATGCCAGGAACAATATGGGGAACTCTCTCCTGATCGGGGCCGCAAAAATGGGAATGGATTTTCGTTCCGTAGCGCCAAAAACAGTTCAGCCTTCAGGTGAAATCGTAAAGCAGGCGAATAATATCGCGGCAGAGACAGGCGCGAAGCTCCTCGTCACCGATGATCTAACAAAGGGTGTCACGGGCTGTGATTTTCTGTACTCGGACGTCTGGGTCTCGATGGGTGAACCGGACGAGGTGTGGAAAGAGAGAGTCGATCTTTTAACACCTTACCAGGTCAATACAAAGGCCATGGAACTGACCGGCAACCCGAAGGTAAAGTATATGCACTGTCTGCCGGCGTTCCATAATCGCGAGACCGTTATCGGTAAAGAGATCTACCGGAAATTCGGTTTGGATGGCATGGAAGTGACCGAGGAGGTATTCGAGTCCGACGCGTCGATTGTTTTTGATGAAGCTGAAAACAGAATTCATACCATCAAGGCGGTAATGGTCGCCACATTGGGCTGCTGATTGCCCTATGAAAAGATGGTGCAGTGACAGGTCGTTCCCACTTCGGTATTTCGGCGTTTGAATATTGATGAAAGAAGATAGCCCTATGGAAAATGAAAGAAAAAAGCCGATCTTACTAACCGCTTTTGGCGGTAACGCGCTGATTAGAAGTGGCCAAAAAGGGACGGCGGAAGAGCAATTTGAGAACCTTAACCTGCCGATGAGACAGATTGCCCGGCTCTCTATGAAATACACAGTTGTGATCACCCATGGCAACGGCCCACAGGTCGGAAATTTGCTGCTGCAACAGGAGAGTTGTGATGAGGTCCCCAAAATGCCGCTGGAGATCATCGGTGCTCAAACCCAGGGACAAATCGGTTACATGATTGAATCATCCCTGGAAACGGCACTAATGGAAAGCGGGATTAACAGTGAACAATATTTTGCAACCCTGATCACGTATGTAGTAGTGGACGAAAACGATCCTGCTTTTCAGCAGCCCACTAAACCGATCGGCCCTTTTTATACCGAAGAAGAAGCGGCCGGGTTGTCCTATAACATGGTTAAAACCGACAAAGGCCACCGCCGGGTGGTGGCCTCGCCCAAGCCGATCGCTATCGTGGAGCACCGGGAGATTAAAAAACTGATCGAAATGGATTTTATCGTTATTTGCTGCGGCGGCGGGGGAATTCCGGTAATCCGTAAAGAACGAAAGTTCCGCGGCGTAGAGGCGGTAATAGACAAAGACCTGGCCAGTTCAGTTCTGGCCCAGGAAATAAATGCAGATATCTTTGTTGTCGCCTCAGACGTCGATGGTGCAGCCATCCATTGGGGAACGCCGGATCAGAGACTGCTGCAAAAGGTCCCGTTGGGTGAGATGGAGCGATATATTCAGGAGGGTCATTTCCCGGCCGGATCGATGGGACCGAAGGTGGAATCGATTAGACAGTTTTTTAGCAAAACCGGCAATCGGGGTATTATCTGTAAACTTGAGGATATCGAAAAAGCGGTTGAAGGGAAAGCCGGAACCGAGATAATCAAATAAGCAATAACTCAAATAAACGCATGATCTAGTGAATTATGATGTAGTTACAGATAAAAGAGATTTAACAATTTTTTATTGCAAATAGTTGGAGGAAAATATGTCAAAGAAAAACGTTATTATTATTGGTGCCGCGGGAAGAGATTTTCACAATTTCAATACCTATTTCCGGGGCAATGAATCTTACAATGTCGTTGCCTTTACCGCCGCTCAGATTCCGGATATCGAAGGCCGCAAATATCCGGCTGAACTGGCAGGGGATCTCTATCCGGACGGTATCTCGATTTATGCCGAAGAAGACCTGAACCGGTTGATAAAAGAACTGAATGTCGACGATTGTGTCTTCTCCTACAGCGATGTGTCCTACCAGCATGTGATGTCGATAGGCGCAAAGGTCAATGCAGCAGGGGCCAATTTTGTCATGCTCGGGCCCCGGGATACCCAGATCAAAAGCACCAAACCGGTCATTTCGGTAGGAGCGGTCCGTACCGGATGTGGAAAGAGTCAAACCTCCAGAAGGATTATCGAGTTGTTGATGGAAAAGAACCTGAAAGTGGTTGCCATTCGTCATCCCATGCCATACGGCGATATAGCAGCCCAGAAGGTCCAGCGCTTTGCGAAGCTTTCCGATCTGGAAAAACACAACTGTACCCTGGAAGAGATGGAAGAGTATGAACCCCATGTGGTTCGCGGAAACGTTATCTATGCAGGTGTGGACTATGAAGCGATCGTTCGGGCCGCTGAAGAAGATCCCGACGGTTGCGATATCATCCTTTGGGACGGTGGCAACAATGATTTTTCATTTTACAAATCCGATCTGCATGTGACGGTGATCGATCCCCATCGACCGGGACACGAGCTCACCTACTACCCGGGAAACGTGACCTTAAGGATGGCAGATGTGGTGGTCATCAATAAAATGGACAGTGCCGATGCCGAGGGCATTGAGATTGTTCGCCGCAACATTGCTTCCGAAAATCCGGATGCGATTGTTATCGACTGCGCCTCCACGCTGGATATCGACGATCCGTCTGTCGTAAAAGGAAAAAAAGTCCTGGTGGTGGAAGACGGCCCGACCCTGACCCATGGGCAGATGAAAATCGGTGCAGGGGTGGTTGCCGCCCAGAAGTTCGGCGCAACCGGGCTGGTTGACCCGCGGCCGTACACCGTGGGCCGGCTGTCGGAAACTTTCGAGATTTATCCGAATATCGGAACGGTTCTGCCGGCCATGGGCTACGGGGAGCAGCAGTTAAGAGATATGGAAACAACCATCAACAACACCGAATGCGAGGCTGTGGTCATCGGCACCCCCATCGATCTGAGCCGCATTATCAAAATTGATAAGCCCCATACCAGGGTTTACTACAACCTCCAGGAGATCGGACGACCCGATCTGACCGGTGTGCTCGATGATTTTGTCAAAAAGCACGAACTGGTCTGATCGTTTGTATATATGAGAGAAGTATTAAAAAAATAATTAACTAGAGAAAGGAGAATTTCATAATGGAAAAGATAGTTAATTCATGGAATGAGTGGGATCCGCTGAAGCGGGTGATTATTGGAAGACCGGAGGGAACGAATGTTCCTGCTCCGGAGCCGGCCTGGTGGTATGACCTCCCGAAGGGCGGTTTTCCGCTGGGACAGTGGGGCCCGTTTCCCCAGGAAATGGTAGATGCCGCTAACGAGCAAATGGACTATTTTGTGGCGCAGATAGAGAAGCGTGGCGCCATCGTCGAGCGGATTGATATTCACCCCTTCATGTTCAATAAAGCCTTTTCATCGCCTGTGGAGGACTGGACACAGCTAAACGCCCATGGTGTCAACAACGTTCGCGACGTCACCATGATTCACGGTAATTATATTATTGAGGCCACGACCGTCCGTCGGACCCGCGTCTATGAGCGCTTCAACCTTCGGCCGATCTTTGAGCGCTACTTCAAAGAGGACCCTGAGGTCGTACATTTTGCAGCACCCATGCCGATGCTGACCGATGAGTCCTACGTCAAGAACTACTACTATTTGTACGAAAATGTCTGGACGGATGAAGACAAGAAGAATCGGCTCCACAATTGGGAGTTCCAACTGACGGAAAAAGAGCCCCTTTGGGATGCCGCCGATGCGATGCGTTTCGGCAAGGACATCTTCCATCAGGGTTCCTGCGTGACGAACAAGGGCGGCATGGACTGGCTCAAGCGCATGTGTTCCGCCCTTGGGCTCCGGCTTCACCATGTGCTGTTTGACACCCCCATGGACACCGATAAACCGGACAACTTTCATCCGTGGCACATCGATGTAAACTTTGTGCCGCTGCGGCCGGGCCTGTGCATGTACAATCCGGACTGGGCGCCGCGCACGCCGGAGGTATGGGAGCTGTTCAAAAAGAACGATTGGGAACTGATTCCGGCGGTAAGGCCGACCCGAGTACATAAAAACAAGGTCTACCTGACCGGTCTGTACGAGGGAAAATCATGGATATCCATGAATACCTTCTCCCAAGACCCGAAGACAGTTTATGTGGAGGCCGGTGAAACCGCCTATTGCGAGCAGTTGGATAAGCTCGGATTCGACGTGGTTCCGATTCCTTACGAGAAAGTAATTCCGTTTGGCGGCGCGCTGCATTGCACCACGCTGGACGTCTATCGTGAGGGAGACTGCGAGGATTATTTCCCGAATCAGGTCGAGGGTTACTAAGAATATTTTTTAACCCGCTGATCCGGTTCCAATCGTATCAAGGTTAAAAAATCTAAGCGGTAAAATGGATCATCTCCCTGGTTCCGCGAAAAAGCAAAACACATTTTGCGGAAAAAGGGGGATTGATCCGTTTGTCGCTTTCAAACGTAAAGCCGCAATCATTAAGGATGATAGACTTTATGTGGATGTGGAATATCTTGAAAAGAAAAATTTCTACGCTTCCTTTTTCTTTTTGACATTTAACATCATTATTGATTAATTTGCATTTCAAATTTTTGAGCTGTTAATCTATCGAGAAGGAGGTATTTATCATGACTGGTATGGGTATAGGTCTTTTGGTTTTTATATTAATGTTTCTTGTGCTGGGTATCGGGATGTATTTCTTGGTTCAAGGCAGCGGCAAGCGGTATATTATCGCGGGCAAAAGTCTCCCTTTTTTCCAGGCAGAACCGGCAAAGTTGCCTGCAACCAGTATGGCGAAGCTAAACGCCATTAAAAGTGAAACGATTATTTCCGTTAACCAATTATATCTTCTAAAGTAAAAATCAGGGAGTGTCAGCAGATTCATCCGG
>DRHF01000195.1 GCA_011049715.1 Desulfobacterales bacterium | reverse complement strand
GTTTATTTTTATGGCATCTGTGCTGGCAGCAGCCGGGTTGATCGAAGAACTGTTCGATGATGCCCATGGTCACCTCCGCTGCACCGATCACGCCCACCATGGCGGCCAGAATTGTTGAAGCGATTATAGTAGCGGCGGCCAACCCACCCTTCAGCCCGCCCAGAATTTTGTAGACCACATCGAACAGTTCTTCGATCAACCCGGCTGCTGCCAGCACAGATGCCATAAAAATAAACAAGGGAATGGCCGAAAGCTGATAGTCGGTCATAAACGGAAAGATGCGCGAGGGCAGGATGTGCAGCATCCGCAGATCACCGAAGACAAAAAGAAACACGACCCCCAGCCCACCGGTGACAAACGCCAGCGGCAGACCCAACAGCAGCAAAAAAATCAAGGAACTAAACATCCAAACCGTAAGCCAGCCGATTCCTATTTCCAGACCCATTGTTTATACCTTCTTTCCTGCTAAGACGTACACATCCCTGATCAGCTTGGTGAATCCATCCAAAAGCAGCAGAATCGCCCCGACGATCATCATCACTTTCACCGGCCAATACTGGATGGCCCATTCGGTAAAGGAGACCTCCCATACCTTTATCGAATCTCCCGCAAAAACCCAGCTGGTCCACAATAAAGCAACTATGAATATAAAAAAGAAAATCGAAGTAAACAGGTTGGTGAGGCCTTTGAAACGGGCCGGGAAATACTGATATAACACCTCCACACGAACATGTGCGTCCTCACGGTTGACAAATCCGGCAGCCAACACATACTGCATGCCGAACATCAGGAACATTCCCTCGTGGGCCCAATTGGTGGGTGAATTAAAGACATAGCGGGCCAGCACTTCATAGTAATAGACGAAAACCGCGATGATCGACCAGAAACAAACGAACTCTCCGGCATAGCCATTGGCCTTGTCGATATAATAGAAGTACTTATTTTGAATGCCCCGGGTGGGACTTTCGCCTATGCCCGGCTCCTGGGCGGGCATACCGATCTTCTGGGTGTCCGGTCCGGCTTCACAAGCCTCTTTCTCGGCGCATTTGTTGACCAGTCCGGGCAGCAGATAGGCATCGACCAGCAGCAACAGTGCAATTAATATCGCAAACATGCGCACAATCAAATTCCAATTATCAACGCCTGCTTTTTCAATTTCAACATTCTGCGCGGCTGTTTCCAGGGTTTGTCTTGCCTTTTCCAGCTTTTGCTGGGCGCCTTCCACGTCTTTTTTAACCGCCTTTTGGGCCCGTTTCAGGTCAAAATCAGCTATGCTCACCTCATTCTTGGCGCCGGAAACCAGATTCAAGGCGGCCCTGTACTGGACATTTGAAAGCAGAAGCGCAATGAATAAAGGAACATAGACCAGCCCCCAACCGTTTTTGACATAAAAGCGGTGGAGCCCGACAAATCCCCCGCAAAGCCAAAGCATATAAGCGACCGGCTTGGACATTCCGCCGTCTACTTTTTGCCCCTGTTGTTTGCGAACGATGTACATGCCCAGGAGCGGTACGAAAATCAATCCCAGCCAGTACACCCAGTGGGGTAAGATAAATGTAATGCTCGGCATATTGTATTCCTTAATTCTAAAATAGAATCGAAAATGTCCTCTTGACCCTTGACCGATCGCCAAGAATCAAACAAAACAAACTTACTTATCCGGCTCTTTAAATTCCGCCAACTCTGAATAAAGAAATAGGAACCGCCATAAGGGAGAACGGTTCCTACTTCCGTCCTGAACAGCTATTGACAAAGGTTCTATATAGCGATCAACTCCACTTAAGTTTCTGACCCTTAATCATGTCAGGGGTTACATAGCCCAGGCTGCCGGACATCATGTAGTCGAGCTGGATCTTGAACACCTGGGCCGCGGTTTTGTCTTTGTTGGCCCACTTGTACCACAGGGGCACGGCCAGTTCGGTAAATGCGGCGACGTCCTCCTCGCTCAGCCGCGTGACCACGGTTCCGGCATCCTCAAACTTCTTCCAGGCCTCTTGATCGGCCTTCTGGATCTTGGTGAAATGCTCAATGGAATAGCTCTTTACTTCCATCTCCACGAACTGTTTCATCTTTGGCGACAGCGCATTCCAGGTCTTCATGCCGACCGTAAGATCCATCAAGTCAACCGGCTGATAGATCGACATGTAGCCCGCAGGTCCCATGGAGATGTATTTGGTGACCTGGTGGAAGCCCAAGGCGTAGTTAATCGCCGGACCGACAAAATCGGCCACATCGATGGTGCCTTTTTCCAGGGCCGGGAAAATCTCACTGCCGGGAAGCAGCGTCGTTTTAGCACCCGCCGCCGAGAACAGCTCGGCCACCATCCCGCCCGGCACGCGCATCTTCCTGCCCTTGAAGTCCTCAATAGAGCGGATCGGTATCTTGGAGTGGATGATGTTGGGCCCGTGATGGATCGGGCCAACATAGTACATATTGTGCTTGGCAAACTCTTTACGGGCGATTTCCAGGCCGCCCAGGGCGTAATAGAAGACGTCCCATTCTTGGTTTTGGCGCGGGCCCAGAGGATAGGAACTAAAAAACACCGATGCCGGCATACGGCCGGCCCAGTATAGGGTAAACGGGTTCATGGCCTCGAGCACCCCGTGTGTCACCGCATCGAACAGCTGCCAGTCACCCACAACAGCCTTGGCCGCAAAGGGTTTAAAAGCCAATTCCCCGCCGGTCTTCTCAACGATCCCGTTGCACCAGTCGTTGAAAATCTCAAGCCCGATCCCTCCTCCCCATGAAGTCTGTATACGCCAGGTGGTGGTCGCTGCCTTGGCGGTGCGAATGTTAAAAAGCATCGGTGCGGCTACGGCAGCTGCCCCGACACCTGCCACCGTACTCTTTAGGAATTTACGCCGCGTGGTTGTTTGGCCCTTGTCTTTCTTTTCAATTTCTTTCATCGCCAAATTCCTCCCTTTTAGAATGTTAAAAAAAAATTATGCCCTCACCCATTCGTCAACCGCTATCACAAGGCGATGGAAAGATCAACTCAAGTACCGCCCCGGGAAATCACCTAAAACTGTAATTTCATATTGCGGAACATCTTTCTACAATATGGTTTTTTTACAATTTGATAGCAAACGTAAAGTTTAAGTGTCAAGCTAAAAATATTATTATGATTTCGGATATATATAACTCGTTCTTTTACTGCCCTTATACCAATATTCAATTCACTTGATGCCCGATGTCTAATCCCCGAGCGCCCGATGAATAAGCTGGGTTATATCCATGACCTCGATGGGCACCTTGTTTCTTTTCACATGGGTCAGCATGGTTCTCACACATTGTTGGCAGGAGGTAACGACGGCCTGGGCGCCTGTGCCTATTACCTCTTCGATCTTTTGTCTGGCAATCTCGGACGAGAGTTTCTTATCGATCATCTCGAGGTTACCGCCGCCACCGCAGCAGTTACACTTTTCCCGATTATTGGGAAGTTCGACCAGCTTTACTCCCGGAATAGATTGGATTAATTCTCTGGGAGGATCAAACACCTTTGCACCCCGCCCCAAATCGCAGGGATCATGATAGGTCACCGTCAACGGCAAGTTCTTAAAGGGAATGCGGTTTTCCTTGACCAGCCCCAGCAAAAATTGGGATGCGTGGGATATTGCAAATTCATCGGGATAATAATCGCGCCACACCTGGTAACAGGAAGGACATGCGAATACGACTTCCTTTGCTCCTTTTTTCCGAATCGCTCCCAGGTTGTGATCGACAAACTGTTGAAAATGATCCCCCAGACCGGCCCCAAAAAGAGGGAAACCGCAGCACCACTCATCTTCACCCAGAAGTGTAAAGTCGACACCACTTCGGTCCAAAATCTGTGCGAGAGCAATCGGAATTTTTTGTGCAAGGGGAAAATAAGCAGCCACGCAGCCGGTAAAATATACAATTTCTGCCTTATCCTTTATATAGCCATGCTCCGGGGCTTCACGTATATCCTCAACCCAGTCGGCCCGCTCCTCATTATCCTCTGCAAAAACATTGTGACTCTCCTCAAGATTGTCCCGAACCCGGTCGATTTTTTTGGGATAAAAACCGGAATGAACCATGTCCTGACGAAGGGATAGCCAGAGATCTCTTAGATGGATACCCACCGGACAAATTTCCTGACAGTTACCACAGAGCGTACACCGAAAGACAGTCTCACTGAAATGTTTCAACATCTCATCTGAGAGCCCCCTGCCGCGTAACAGTTTACGGAACAATCCGATCCGGCTTTTCAATATCCGATTAAGTCCCTTTATCCGATGGATAGCCGAAAGCTCACCGTCCAAAGAAGCTGAGACCGCTGGACAGACTTCAGCACAAATCCGGCAATTGGTGCAGGCCGATATTTCCAAGAGCTGTTTAATGCTGAAATTCCGGTTGTCCACCCTATTCATCCTCGGCATATTTTTCAATCTCTGCCAGTAGCCATTTTTCGATTTCTTCCGGCTCGTGTAGCAGGTTCGCCATTTCCCCTATATCATCCGGTCTGATTTTGAACATCCATCCCTTCCCATAACAATCCTCATTGATCAATCCGGGATTTTCCTCCAGTTCCTCATTAACCGCC
>DRHF01000194.1 GCA_011049715.1 Desulfobacterales bacterium | reverse complement strand
CTACGGATCTGGCAGTGGCAATTGCCGGAGAGATGGGGCTTTCCAAACATCAGATTAAAGGCCTCCAAATGGCCGGGTTTATCCACGATATAGGCAAGATATCGATACCGGCTGAGATTTTAAGCAAACCCGGCAGACTAAATGAAGCGGAAATCCTATTGATAAGAAGGCATCCTCAGGTCGGATATGGAATCTTAAAGAAGATTGATTTTCCATGGCCTGTTGATCTCATTGTGCTTCAACACCACGAAAAAATGGACGGCTCCGGGTACCCGCAGGGTCTTTCGGGAAAAGAGACACTTTTGGAAGCAAGGATTTTGTGCGTAGCCGATGTTGTTGAAACCATATCGTCCCACAGACCTTACCGACCCGGCCTTGGTTTGGATAAGGCCCTGGAAGATATCACCAAAAACAAGGGGATCCTCTTCGATCCACATGTGGTAGACGCATGTTTAACGCTTTTCCAAAATAAAAACTTTCAGTTTGAATAGGTTGGGTATCACATCACCGCCCCCATTAGCCACGGCACAAACTCATGATCGCCAATGCCGTATGCCTCGCTTTTTGTCTTTTTCCCGGACGCCGTCTCCAGGATAAGGCGAAAAATACGCCGACCGATTTCCTCCATGGTTACCTCACCATCGATTAAAAGCCCACAATTTATATCCATATCCTCCTTCATGCGATCATACATTGCCGTGTTGGACGACAGTTTAATTACAGGAACCGGACGGCAGCCGTATACCGAACCCCTGCCGGTGGTAAAACAAATCACATTGGCGCCGCCTGCCACTATCCCTGTCAGGGAAACCGGATCATACCCGGGGGTATCCATAAAAACCAGCCCCTTTGATGTGACAGGTTTGGCATAATTGTAAACCGCCATCAGGTTGGTGGTCCCGCCTTTGGCCGCCGCACCCAGGGATTTTTCTAGAATCGTTGTCAAACCGCCGGCTTTGTTACCGGGAGAAGGATTATTGTCCATTTTTCCGCCATTTTTTGTGGTATAGCGCTCCCACCATCGAATACGTTCCAGGAGTTCCTCGGCAATCTCCCGTTTGACCGCACGCCGGGTTAACAGATGTTCGGCGCCATAAATTTCAGGTGTTTCCCCCAAAACCGCCGTACCACCCTGATGCACCAGAAGATCGACGGCGACTCCCAGGGCCGGATTTGCCGTGATTCCTGAATAAGCATCAGATCCCCCGCACTGAAGTCCCAGAACCAGTCGACTCGCCGGCACCGGCCGGCGTTCAACCCGGTCGGCTTCCGGGAGCATCTTCCTGATTTTATCTATACCGCTTTCAATCGCCGCCCGGGTTCCGCCTGTATCTTGAATTGCGATGGTCTGAAAAAATGGATTCTCTTTCATATCACCCGCTTGAACGAGTGACTCGATCTGGAGGACCTCACATCCCAAACCGATGATCAGGACCCCGGCAAAATTGGGGTGTTTGGCATAACCCCGGAGGGTATCGCAGAGATATTCAAAACCTTCTCCACTGCCGGCCATACCGCAGCCCATTCCATGACACAGCGGCACAATACCGTCGATGTTGGAAAATTCGGCCAATTCGTCCCTGGAAATTGAATCCGCAATATAGCGGGAAACAGATGCGGAACAGTTCACCGTACTGACGATACCGATGTAATTCCGGGTTGCAATTCGACCATCAGGCCGGATAATGCCGTTGAAGAATTCGGGTTCGGTTGTCGTAGCCGCATCGGATGTGGCTTTCTCACCCATCGCATAATCACGGGTAAACTCTTTCACCGAAAGATTGTGGGTGTGAACATGTTCACCGGGTTGGATGTCCAGGGAGGCAAAGCCGATAATTTGACCGTATTTTTTTACAGAGTCTCCTGCCCTGATAAAAGAGGTGGCGATTTTATGACCAAACGCAATTGAACCGAGGCAGGTGACTTCCTCTTCCGGAATAACGGCCCCGCTGGAAAGGTCAATACGGGCCACTACTACATTATCGGCACTGTGAAGGCGGATGGTAAGTGGATTGTATGGCATCTTTTTTTTCCTAATAAATTCAAATCAATTTGAGGATATCTTGTGTAATTACAGAGAATTGGATTTTAAATGCACCCGATTTGATAAAATGCCTGCATCTGTGCTCCTGGTCATCGGGCTTTATTTCCCACCAGGGGGTACTAACGGTCAAAGCCATTGGAATATCACGACTAAATTCAACATATCGTCTTAAAGTGGTAACCCAGGAAGTCTTATAAGCCTTTTTTAGGGCATCAATACTATCCCACTCCGGTTTTGTGTCTAGGGCATCCCTGGTAAAAACCTCCCCACCAAACATCAGTCCTGAAGCACCATAGTTTGCATCTGCTTCCAGGGCTTCTTGGAAATCGGGATCTAATGTCTGTGCTGTATCTCCTAGGAAGAAAGGCCTGTGCCATTCAAGGATGCTATGCGCTGTATCATGAAAGGATGCCCAATTCTTTTTTGGTGCTGGTAAAGTTTCGTCGATAAGGATTCGCTCCCTACCGGTATCGGGAAGCCATAAAGCAGCCAATTTGATAGTTTTTATTATCTTTTGTAGAGTTTTTCCTCTGACTTCTACCTTATGCCAGAAGCGTCTTAAAAGACCGGGGTCTTCCAAATCATAGAATTCCCTGCCCAATTCAAGGTGGTCCAAAAGATCCTCTACCAGAAAGGGAGGCTCCCTCATTCCTGCTTCCTTCAACGTCTTTCCGACAGCCTTGTCGATTTGGCGTTTTGTCGAAGCCTTAAGCATTATTCGCTATCCTCGGACCGAAGAAATGTAATGAATTCATCAAGCGTGCGGCGTTCTTCATCAGTTAGTTTCGAAAACGATTCTGATTGAGCAGCAAATCTGGATGTTTCAGCCTGCAATTTAGGTGGCATTTCTTTTATCGCCCCGGCCAAAATAGCTAACTTTTGATTCGGAATTTTATAGAACTTGCTCAGATTATGAATATCCAGCGGTGATGGCTTATATCCCGGATTTCTTTCCATGGCTATAACGTCTGCTCGATCAATGCCAGTTTTTTTAGCAAACTTATCAATGCTGAGACTCTTGTTTTTTCGAAGGCCCTTGACGACTTCTCGGAATACAAACCGCCTTATACCGACTTCTTCATCATTATCCGACATTGACACAGTGAGCCTGCGATTTAAAGCTTTGGCGATCTTGTTTAGCATTGATAAGGAATGACCGTTATAATCTGCATCCTCAAGACGGCTAATCACAGATTGAGCTGTATCTATTAGTTCTGCAAGATCTTTTTGTTTTAAGCCTGCCTCTTTTCGAAGCTCGTAAATCATCCTGGCTACTTCAGCATTTACTCGTTCTTCCTGAAGAGAAGCTTTACGGTCGGCATCATCGCCGATATATCGGCGGTGAATGATTTCAACAGCATCAATTGTCTGTTGCTTCTTTTTCATGCCATCACCCCCTAAATGTGTGCTTTAAAGGTTCGCTCTCGAATTTTTTCTTACGTTCAACCGTCAGATCGATCTCTCTTGAAGGCACTCTGTTTTTCGGTTTTGTAAATCCGTGCGAAATAACCCCCCTGCTAGTGTGAAAGAAGTAGAGTATCCTATATCGAATCCCTCTCAATGCAGGCCGAAGCTCATAGATTCCATCTCGAAGAAAATCTGCCTCTGGTCTCCGTAATTCATACCCCATCTCACATAGGCGTTCTATTTTAACGATGCATTTGTCCTGCGCTTTTGGAGACAGCGTGTCCATCCATTTAAGTAAAGGACAGCTCCCGTCTTCTTCGGCAAAAAGGACAACCTCTGTTTCTGGCATTATGCTCTATCTCCTTTTTAAATATAAAATAACAATATTGCGATATCGTGTCAAGAAAAAAATCGCAATATTATTATTTTTTATGAAATAACTCAAATCGGTAAGCCACTGGTTTGACCAGTGTGACTATACAAGGTTTGACCTTCAGCGGGATTAGACATAGTTCCTCCTTGAGGATTTGATAGCGATTTAGAAAGGAGGAACCATGTCAGATTATGGAAGTTTGGCTCATGCAAAATGGGATTGCAAAAACCACATTGTTTTTATCCTCAAATATCCTCAATAACGGCGTTAAGAATATGATTTTCAATTGGAAATAACCCCTCAAAAGGTTCTTTTGTTTTGATCGAGGTTCTTTCCCTGTTTTTTACCCGGGACCGAAGAAATCCCAGATTTACCCGCGAGCAAGATGAACCATATATGGAATTTTATCTGTTCCTGTATTGACCAGCCGAACCGCCGGATACATGCTCGCGCGTCCGGTGGTGTGGGAGGGGTGCTCAGTGATGGGCGTCCCTATCCCTATCTGCTAAAGATTTTAATTCAAGGCCCATCACTTCCAAAAAACTCCATCATTAGATTTCGTACAACTCAGTTTTTTTGATAGAGAATTTGCAAACCCGGCAAGCCAGTGACGCAATAAATTTGTGTTTTTTTTATTCGAGGCGAGCAGGCTTGACAAATGTTTTTACTTGCGTTACCTGGGTTACATATAGAGCAATATTTACACAAACAAGTCTAAAAGGGACTTTTGCTAAGGTGTGGAGAGAAAAAGAGGAACCATGGCAAATATATCACCCTCAAAGTTTGTGCTCAGATGTTATGGCCATCGCAAAAGAAATGGTCGATGGTATGGAGTATGCCTCAACCTTAATCTTGCTGCTGAAGCCGAAACCCGGGAAGAAATTAAGAAAAAATTATGTGATATGATTGTCAGCTATATTGAAACGGTTATGGATACTGATGATCATGATTCTATCCCCGCCTTGCTTGAGAGGCGAGCACCTGCAATTGATTGGATAAGGTACTATCGCATTAAGTTGTTAATTTCCATTAATAACTTTTCTGGCGAATTTACATTCAAAGAATTCATTCCCTTTAAACTTGCGCTTGATAGCTGTTGATGAATGGGCGATATCCCCGCCCCATTGGGGGTGCGAAACTTGACTATTCTTGTATTATCATTAACTTAAGCCATTAAAGATTTATTAATAGAAGGAAAATATACAGATGGTTATCACCCATCATCGCGATAAAATGATCAATGCAATAATCTATTTTGCAAAAAACACCAATATTTGCGGAAAAACCAAGCTGTTAAAACTGCTTTATTTTTTAGACTTTCGCCATTTCAAACAAACCGGCAAATCGGTGACAGGTTTAGATTATTATGCTTGGAAAATGGGTCCGGTACCTAAAAAGCTTTTTAACGAACTTACCGAGAACATGCCACCCGATCTGAAATCCGCGATTCATGAGCTGCCAAAAGAAGAGTTTCAAAAAATCGTTCCTAAAAGGCGATTCAATGGCGACTACTTTTCAAAAAGAGAAATGAGGTTGTTGAAGAACATCTCTTTTATATTTAAGGAGGCCAACGCCGAAGAGATGATTGAGTCGACACATTTGGCTAATGAGCCATGGGACAGGACATTAAAAGAAAAAGGAATGTTTCATAAAATTGACTATATGCTGTCAATTGACGATATCGATGACAGCTTGTCCCCCGAGGAAGCCCAAGAAAGGCAAGAGTCTATTGCGGAGATGCACAGGATTTTCGGAGCCACATGATTGAAACAGCAGGGTGAAATTTACTACCATCCAGAGTTTGAATTTAAAAATGGGGGAAAAAACGAAAAACTCATCATCCTATTAAATGCGCCCAGCAAAAACGAACCCTGCCTTTTTGTTAAAACAACATCCCAAGAAAAAAACAAACCCCTAAAGCCTGGTTGTAATAAATCAGAAAGCCTATTTTTCATCCCCATT
>DRHF01000193.1 GCA_011049715.1 Desulfobacterales bacterium | reverse complement strand
TGCCGTGAGTCCATAAGGGTCTGGCTAATAACCATAAGATTTGTGACACCTTCGATTGAACACGGTATGTCGAAGATCCGCCTGTGGAGGGGCACCGAAGATTTTCTGGGGTCCGAATGGACCAGGGGTTGTGATTTAAGCATTGAGCTTAACCACAGAAGCCTTGAACCTGATGGGCCTCCGGCTCATAGAGCCTACGCCTCGGAGAGTGACTGGTGCGGATCAGTAAGACCGACCGAGAACCAAAATAAAGAAGTAACGGGTGTGGATCAAGGAGAGAAAACGAGGTTGTCGTGAGGGGTAATAAGCATCAATAGAAAAAAAGAAGGATTTTTTTCATGGGAGAGGTGTTTTTTCTCTTGACTCACCCTTTAATGGGTGACCCCATCACAAGCATTTTTGCCACATATTTCTTGGTGAATCCCTCAACCAGACCAGATATCGTAGTTGTTTAAAAGTATTTCTTGTATGATAGAGTCACTCCCCACTCCCGTTCTCCCGGACCTGGGTCGATGCCAATGCCAGGCTTTACTGTCAGGATCGTGCCTTCAGCGAAGATGGCGCCGAAGTCCGCAGACAGGAAAAACTCGCTTTCGTTATCGTTTTCATAATCGATCACGATTTGCCCCTCGCCCAGAATATAGAATTGTTTGCTGATAGTCTTCTTGACAAAAATCCTGAACCGGCCCTTGTGGATATCTGCACGGCCGTCGTTACCTGAAAAGGAGACGTCATGAAAATAGATCGGTGCGAAGATGTCTGTCTTATTCAACGCGTATACAAAACCCAGCATGGGAGATGCGGTCCATTTCCCGGTTCCCAGTATATCTTCCTCAGCCGAAGGAAGTTTCAGCTCTCCTCCATAGATAAAAGTCAATTGTCTGCTGGTCGGTTTCTTGAAGTATCCCCGGAAGAGAATGTCCCCCAGCCCGAATTCGGTGTTAACCCCGGGAATGCTGGGGTCCCTATAGACCAACGGGATCTCGATCGTAGGGTTAAAGTTTCCTCTGAGTCCCAGGAAGTTATTTATGACAACTTTGGTGGTGTTAATTTTACCACTATCCTTCAATTCCAGATACTCATTCTGGAGTTGAAAACGACGTCCGAAATCCCGTGGATCAGTGCCATCGCGAACAACTTCTTCACTGCCTGCATCATCCTTCACTTGTGCGCTGGCCTGTATCGTCACTGTCAACGTCAATAGGAAAATCAACAAAGCCATTGCAAGGTGCTGCGGCGGATTTTTAATGTGCATATATCAATTACCCTCCTTTAAGCTTAATCTCTTTCACAAAACCATATAAAAAGCAGCGAGGAAATTTCCGCTGTGACATTCACAAAAGATCAAAGGGGCGCCTTCTCACATGAGTAATTGACGCCCCTTCGTGATCAGTTTTCAATACAGCAGCGCCAATTCCTGCCCTGTTGACTGGAAAGGAGGTTCCCTATGGCAGCACAATATTGAACCATATGTCAAACTTATCCATCAGCGCCATCAACTCACCCAGCGCCTCCTTGCGGCCTGCAACCTTAACCTCACCTCCTGCGATCTTGTCATCAAGCTTTGTCTTGCCCAGTACGATTTCGTTCAATGTCGCCCTGGAGAGAATAAAGCCTGCATTCGCTTTATCCACCACTTTGCCCTTAACGTAATTCAAGACCGAGTTCTCCAGTGACAGGACATACTTCTCACCGGTGTCTGTGAACTCCCAGTTGATGGTGAGGGTTTTGCCTGCCGCCTTAGGGCCATTCAGACGCACGGCCAGAAAATCGAAGAACATATCCACGGTCATGGCCTTCACAGTGTCAGGAGTGGCGGTACCCTTGACCCCTTTGATCTTTTGGACGCCGTGGCGCAGTTCCTGGGCGCCCATGAGGTAGAAGTTGCGCCAGGGCGCCGATTCGGACTGGTAGCCGAGCTGTTCGAGGGCGTCCGCCTCCAGATCGCGGGCTGCTTGATTATTCGGATCGGCGAAGACCACATGGCTCATAACCTGAGCCACCCATCTGTACTCGCCATTGTTAAAAGCTTCACGGGACTTATTGATCACAGATTCAGCGCCGCCCATAAACTCTACGTATTTCCTTCCTGCTGCCTCCGGCGGAAGGGGGTTCAGGTTAGCAGGATTACCATCAAAGTAACCAAGGTACTTGTTGTACACCGCGCGCACGTTGTGGCTTACCGTACCATAGTAATCGCGGTTGGCAAACATACTGCCCAGACTTTCAGGCAGTTCGATCATCCCGGCGATCTCGATCAAGGTAAAGCCGTTGTTGGCAAGACGCAGGGTCTGGTCGTGCAGATACTTGTAGAGATCGCGCTGTTTCTTCAGCAGATCGTTGATTTTTTCCTTGCCCCAGACAGGCCAGTGGTGGCTGGCAAACTCGACTTCAGCTTTGTCGCCAAAGAGTTCCTTCGCTTCATTGATGTAATAGGCCCAGGCTTTGGCATCGCGAACCTGAGCGCCGCGCAGGGTATAGAGGTTATGCAAGGTATGGGTGACGTTTTCCGCCATGCACAGGGCTTTGAATTGTGGGAAATAGATATTCATCTCAGCCGGCGCCTCGGTGCCGGGCGTGACTTGAAAGATGATCTTCACCCCGTCGATGGTCATCTCCTGACCGGTCTTTGAGATTATCTCGGTAGGCGCAATCAACCCAACGGAACCCATTGATGTCCCCTTACCAAGTCCGGCGTCGACCTGCCCTTTCGGTCCCTTCTTCAGGAACGCTCCGTACATGTAGTGGGCCCGACGACTCATGGCATTGCCGGCGATTACATTCTCACTCACTGCGTGCTCCAGAAAACCCTCCGGGGCAAGGATTTTCACCTTGCCGGCCTTTTCGTCAGCTTCGGAGACAATACCGCGCACACCTCCATAATGGTCAACATGTGAGTGGGTATAGATCACTGTATGGATGGGTTTCTTGCCCAAATGACGGTCCACGAGATCAAGCGCCGCTTTAGCTGTCTCAGCAGAGACCAGCGGGTCAATGACGATCCAGCCGGTATCGCCCTCGATAAAGCTGATATTGGAGAGATCATATCCACGCACCTGGTAGACACGATCCGTGACCTTGAACAAACCATTTTTCATGTTGAGTTGGGCCTGACGCCAGAGGCTGGGATTCACCGTATCAGGAGCATCACCTTTGAGAAATTCGTATTGATTCAAATCCCAATGGGGGCGCTTGCGCCCGCTTTTTCCCTTAACGAGCCCGCCAGGCAGTTCGGCGATGAAGCCGCGTTTGGCGTTCTCAAAATCCTCCATACTCTGGAAAGGAAGTGCTTTCAGGACAGCAGCGTTGGCCGCCCGGGTTGCCGGTGTCGCTGCTTTCGGTTCCCCTGCAGCATGGGCCGTAAAGGAAAAACCCGGTAACAGTAATATAGTTAATACATAACCAATTATTTTTTTCATCCTATTACCTCCTTTTCAAAATTTAGGGTTATTATCAAAACATATAGGAAAACTTAATACGCCACATGCTGCCGTCCATTCCGCTTTCATTGTGATCCACGATCTTGCCGTAAGTCGCCTGAAGACCGAGGGTTCTCGAGAGATTAACACCCAGCGTCGCACCCAGCGCCAGGGAACTCTGTGAATTGTCCTGGTCCACACCATCGACCCGGGTCTCGCCGCCCAGGGTGTACAGGGCATCGAGCGACCCCCAGAACATGGGTGAGAAATCGCGCGTGAAGTGCCCTTCCAGCTTTAAGACCGGCTTCTGCTCCAGTTTGTCCGCGTTGCAGGGGTCGTCATTATCGGTGAAGAACCAAACGCTTGGAGTCAGTTCTAATGTGGTGATCTTTCCAGGCCCCCATCCGAATATGTGCAGGAATGGCAGGCCGAGCCGGAAGGCCCAGCGATTGGCGCCCAGATTGATCACTTTGTCAGAGTCATATTTACCGGTCGGCGCAAAAAAACCGGCCAGCACGGAAAGAGCTGTTTCTGGTTTATAGGTCGCAAATTCCTTTGGCCCATAAGCAGGCGCGCCGAAGAGCGCTACGTTCATGCCAACGAATACGTCTGCCATGCCGGAACTCTTGCCTTCAAACCCCGTTCCCGGGATTCCACCATCTACCTTGCCTGCCGGCAGCACAGCAAAAATCCCACCCAGATTTCCTGCTACTGAAATCGTACGGGTATACATCAAGCTAAATACATTAGTGTCAAATTCGGCATCTTTTACCACCAGGAAATCATCGAGCCCCCGGTTGGCGGAAAGGCCCAGCCAGAATGGTGTCAAGATGTTCGTCCCAACGGGCACAGGCAGATAAGCCCTCGGACCATCGCCCTGTGCAAGCGCTTTACCTGCTGTGGCAAAACAGAAAAAGAGCAGTGTAATAAGCATAAATATTTTGTTCATTTTTTTCTCTAAGTGCAATAAAAGGAATGGGGTCAAACCTTGATCAGCGTATTAATAAAGGGGTCAAGACTGCTCTTGACTCAAAAAAGAAGGGGAGCGCCCTTAAGTAATTCAATCCAAAGTTTTTGGCACCCCGGTTAAATACATTTCATTGTGATTAACATCAATTTAACTGGGCACGGCGGATTACACTGTTTTTTGTTGTTGTAATAGAGTTGTAATAGAAATGCAGGCACCTGAATTTCTATTATGAGGAAAAAAGAGAGGGACGTTGTTTCCTTGTTGCGTTTCTAAAGCACTGATCTTTTGTAAAGGGGTCCAGACTGCTCTTGACTCAAAAAAGAAGGGGAACATCCATAGTCGTCTTGCCAGCAAGACTCATTTTAGATTTACGATTTTGGATTGCGGATTTTCTATTTGGTTGATCTGGCCCCGGCTAAATGAGCCCCAGTACCATCTCCCGGAGCTACGGGGCACCGCGTTGCGGCATTTTCGACAGGCGGGGTAAACTTACCTGTGATTAACATGCCTCAGTATTTTTTGGATCTTCTTTTTTTTTTGGCGCGGATTACACGGATTACACTGTTTTTTTTGTTGTAATAGAAATGCAGGCACCTGAATTTCTATTACGAACAATCCTTCGGAGGTTACTGGGAAAACACTTTTCGTTTTATCCCGACGCTCTCACCAAAGTTAATCAGTAGTCCTACCTCAATGCAGGTGGCTTTGAGATAATTGATGAGTTGGGCTTCATGAGCGGGATGGAGTTCTTTGACGGATTTGAGTTCGAGGATGACGCTTTCTTCCACGATAATGTCGGCAATGTAGTCGCCAACCGTTTGGTTGTCGCAATAGACCCCATTGTTGCATAAAAAACATGCCAAGAGAGGTTTAAAAAGAATAACAGCAAAGGATTAGAGATAATTGGCTTAAGTTTCTGAAAACGACCAGTGGTGACATCCAAAAACAGTATAAAATTTGTCATATTTTTTACCCTTCGGGATAGCTGATGATACCGTATCTCCTTCGTTACCAAGGGTTCGCGGTACTTCATTACAGCGTCACCCTATGGATGCCTTGGACCTGCAGCATTCTCAACTTTTGCAACGATAGGGTAGACTTGAATCTTTTTTTCCTTTTCGGCCCGGAGGCCGGCCTTTAGTAACTCGATCAGAAGGGCATTTTGGTAGACTGCCTCGAGGAAGCCGAAACCGAGGCTATTGTGGACTTTGTAGGCGCATTCGATGATCTTGGCTGTGAGTTCTTTGTGTTTCATTTTTTTTGGCACGGATTGCGCGGATGACGCGGTTTTTTGTTTTGTTTTGTTGTTGTTTTCTCAATCCCCGGGCAATAGATGCTGGATATAACTTCCCCAAATGGTTATATGATTAAAGAGCTCCGCCGCTTGGTTTACACGTGCGAAAAAGGTATAACCAATTGTTTTAATTATATTTATTGTTTTTTTGAAGAAAGGCAGCGGTAAATTTGCCTTTTAACAGTTTCTATTTTGATTTCAATCGTTCAAAATGTCTTCTATGTTTTGAATTAACTCATCTTTGTCCACCGGCTTTGCCATATAACCATCAGCACCTGCTTTCATGATTCGATCTCTGTTCTCAGGGGTATCAAAGCCGGTGAGGACCATTATTTTTATATGTGAAGTGTCTGAATTTTTCTTTATTCGGCCGCATACCTCAAAGCCATCGATCCCGGGCATGTACAGATCCAGGATCATTAGGTCCGGCTTAAATTGCATGACCTTTGCCCCTACCTCAAAGCCGTCAAAGGCTTTTTCGGTCTGATATCCATTGGATGACAGCATTTGACTCAGTACTTCCACTATCTGCTTATCATCATCGACGATCAGGATCTTTTTCTTCTGAAAAAGGTCGATAATCGGAAGGTGCTTCATCTTTTTTCGAATAAAAGACTCCAAATCCTTTTTCCGGATTTTATATATACCCCTGGGGGTGCGAAAAGCTTTAAGCTCCCCATACTTGACCCATCGCCACATGGTCGTGCGACTGACGGAACAGATTTTTGCGGCTTGGGGAGCTGTATATAAATGATTACTCATGGAAAAAAATGGCCTCTTTTGTAAATAAAATATAGAAGAATGTAATATAAGGAACATATAAAATATGTGAAACTTAAATTAAAAAAATGAGTTGTCAAGAAAAAAAATAAAATAATCTTGTCCGGCTCAAATTTTACAAAATGTGGTATGGTCGAAAACCGTCTTTTCCGAAGACTGATCGGTGACGAGCTGTAACCAACGCTTTTTGCAATATTTCTGTAAAAAACCTTCAGTGAGAGCTGTTCGAAATT
>DRHF01000192.1 GCA_011049715.1 Desulfobacterales bacterium | reverse complement strand
CTCGCCTACGGTACTAAAGAAAAACGTGAACTATCAAACCGCCATAGAATTTGAAGAAGCATTCAAAGAGGCAGGGGCAATATGTACGATTTATGAAACCACGAACCAAGGAGAGGACATCCCCATCGCTGGTGATGAATTTAATAACGATCTAAAGCATGTCCGCTCCCACACAATAGAGACTATAATTAAACCGAAAAATAATGGCCGAGTTAGTTTGAGTAAGACCATGGGATGGGCCATAACAATCGCCATACTAATCGCCTCCCTATCCGTATCATATTACTTTCTTGTTTATATGCCGAAAATAAAAAAGGAAGCGATTAAATCTATAAAATTACAGGCTGAAGGCATCAAAAGAGAGAAGGAGTTAAAGATTAATCAAGCCAAAGTCACCATAAAGGATCCCGCGGTTTATAAAAAACAAGGATATGCCTATAGCAAATCGGGGGAGTATCAAAAAGCGATTGAAGCTTTTAATCATGCCAGCCGTATTGACCCGAATGATTATGAAATTTATTTGCAAAGGGGGAATGCTTACCATCGTTTAGGCAATTCTAAACGCGCTATAGAGGATTATAACCTGGCAATTCGTCTTGACCCTGAAAATGTCTACGTTTACCACAATCGTGGGATTGTATATCTCAATTTAGATCAAAACGATCGAGCCATTGAAGATTTTAATCATGTCATCCGTCTGGATCCCAACAATTCCGAGGCATATAATAATCGAAGTGTAGTTTACTACAATTTGGGTGAGTATCAACGAGCGGTTGAGGATTCCAACCAGGCAATTCGTCTTGATCCAAATAATTTCAAGGCCTTCAACAATCGGGGGATTGCTTATAATGAATTAGGAGAATATCAGAAAGCAATCGAGGATTTTTATCATGCGATCCGCCTCGATCCTAATAATGCCAAGGCATACAATAATCGAAGTGTAGTTTACTACAATTTGGGTGAGTATCAACGAGCGATCGAGGATTCCAACCAGGCAATTCGTCTTGACCCCAATAATTCCAAGGCCTTTAATAGTCGAGGGATTGCTTATAATGAATTAGGTAAGTATCAACAAGCCATTGAAGATTTTAATCATGCCATCCGTCTTGAACCGAATAATGCTAAAATTTTTAACAGCCGGGGGAATGCATACTATGGTTTAGGGAATTCAAACCGAGCTATAGAGGATTATAATAAAAGTATAAGTCTTAACCCAAACGATGCCGGTATCTATTACAGTCGCGGCCGTGCATATAGCAAATTAGGCGAGTATCAACAAGCTCTAGAAGAATATACCAAAGCCATTCATCTTGATCCGAGTGAAGCGCTTTATTACGAAAATAGAGGGTTGGTTTATATAATTTTGGACAACTTTGAAAGTGCGTGTTCTAATTTCCAAAGAGCTTGTGATTTGGGGAATTGCTATAGAATGAATTGGGCTAAAAAAAACGAGATTTGTCATCAAGAAAAGAGCGGCTAGATTATATCTTTCATGGCCAACGAAGCACGCTCGATTGTTTCATCGACCAGACTGTCTGTCGACACCGTGGACAGAGCGATCAAACCCCTGGGGGGCAATAATAAAAAAGACCATAGTTCAAAGCCTCCAGATGAAGCTTCTCAATGATCTCCTGATCATTTCTCGCGTGGTGGGCATAGGAGGTGTTCTCGGTAAAGAAAAGATTCATCAGGGAGCCGACACGATCGATCCGCAGCGGCTGCCCGGCCTACCGAGCCGCATTAAATCTTCAGTAAGACTTAATAATCAAGGATAAAATGAACATCGGAATCATTACTGTTAGGGGACATAATTTTCACCCGAACCGGCGATTAATGGAAGCAGCCGATTCAAAGGGTCACCGGGTAACCCTCGTTCATCCTTATCGGGTATGGGCCGGGCTCGAAGGAGGCAAGCCGACTCTGGTTGGGCAGCCGGGCATGGAAAGCCTGGATGTGGTGTTGCCTCGGCAGGGCGCTACCCTGGGGAATGCATGTCTCTTGTTGATACATCACTTCAGCATGATGGGAATCCCGTTGGTCAACAACCTTAATTCGATCCGATTGGCTAAAAATCAATTTTTTACTTTGCAAACCCTGTCCGCAGCCCGTATTCGGGTGCCCGACACCGTACTGGTGAACTCGGTTAAAGGTTTGGAGGATGCACCGGCATGGTTCGGCGGTTTTCCGGTGGTGGTGAAAAGGGTGAGCAGCCGGCAGGGAGAAGGGGTTATGCTGGTGGAAAAAGACCAAGATGTTGAGCGGGCCATCCGGGATCACCTGGACGAACGCAACGGTCTGCTGGTACAACGGTTTATTCCGACTGGAGGACGTCATGATATTCGGGTGTTGATTGTGGGCGGGAAGGTTGTTGGCGCCATGGCGCTTAAGCCGAAACAAGGAGATTTCAGGGCCAATTACCATTTGAGTGGGAAGAGCATTGAAAAAAAATTATCACTGGCGGAACGTGACATTGCGCTCAGGGCTGCGGCTGCGGTCGGCCTTGAGATTGCAGGGGTCGATTTGATAGTCGATCGAAAGAACCAAATCACCGTGATAGAAGTTAACTATTCGCCCGGTTTTAAAGGACTTGAGAAGGCAACCGGGTTGGACATCGCCGGTTGTATCGTGGATCATGTTCTTTGCAAGTATGCTCCCCTGCTGGAAACTTCTCTAAGGTATCCTTAGAACACCCCTTTAAAAGTTCTTCGAATCGAAGGCTTTAGAAAGGGCAAATGGGGTCAGATCCCGCTGGAGCGGGGAAAATTTTCAGAAAATATAGCGGTTTTGAAAAATTCAAGATAAATAAACCGGAGAAAAACAGTGCGCATATCAAATTTTGAGCTGGCGCAAAGAGAAAAACTGGTTCGTGCGAGCGCAACGGTGGAATGGGAAGATTGTGAGCAGCCGGTTCGAGAGATCTATATTGAAACAGAAGAATCCTTCTCAGCAGATATCTCCTGCAACCCGCATTCCTTTTTGGTCGGATGCGTCATTCCGGCCATGCATTTTGGTGAAAAGAGAGTCGTCCTGGATGCTGAAATCTGCCCCAGCTTGAAAGAAGGCCTGGAAACTGTGATGGCCCTGATGAAAGAATGGTCTGATGGAAAATATGCGCCTTTGACCATCGAAGCCAAAACAAGTTCTGCAGTCTATCCATCAGACAGTCAGCGGCAGGCAGGACTTTTCCTATCCGGTGGGATAGATTCTCTAGCTGCCTTGCGGATCAACAAAATGGTCTATCCGAAAGAGCACCCCGGTCATGTCAAAGACTGCTTGCTCGTCCACGGCTTTGACATTGGGGGTGTCATCGAGCGTGGAATGAAATACCATGTCTTTGATCGGGCCAAGGCCGCGCTTTCAGAGGTCGCGGAAGATGCAGAGGTAAATCTGATCCCGGTTTATACTAATATCAGACACCTATGCGATGAAAGAGATCTGTGGCTCGATAAGTTTTTCGGCGCTGTTCTTGCCTCGGTTGGGCATGCTTTTGTCACCCGGTTGTATCTGGTCTATATCGCCTCGTCATACGATATCCCGAATTTGGTTCCATGCGGTTCACACCCCATGCTGGATCCGGAATACTCCAGCCACAATATGAGAATCAGGCATCGAGATGTGGCGTTATCCAGACTGGACAAACTCAAATTAATAGCGAAGTGGGATGTTGCTTTTCAAAACTTCAGGGTCTGCTTGGCGAATGTGAAAGGTCGATTGAACTGTGGAAAATGTGAGAAATGTGTCCGAACCATGACTGGGCTTGTGGCACTGGGGATACTCGATAAAACAAAGGCATTCATCGAAAATGATATCTCTGCAGATCAACTGTCTATTTTTAACATAAACATTAGACATCGTGAACCCTTCTATATGGTAATGCTTCCTTTACTAAAAGAACGCGGTCGAGATGACCTGGTAGACACGATTTATAAAATGATCGAGGGAAAAGCGGGTTAGCTGTTCACATGATCCTGCCGAAGGATTTTTCAAAAAACCGGAAGGACCAGTTCACCCATGTGGGTCGACCATGGGGGCAGTGTGATGGATTGTCACATTTTTCCAATTGTTCAAGGAGGCTATTGATTTCCTTTTCAGAAAGGGGGTGGTTTGCCCGAATGGCTCCATGGCAGGCCATAAGGATCAGGCTTTGGTCAATGGCACGCTCAATATCGGCGGCAAAACCGGTCTCGGCCATTTTTTCCACGATTTCGACAACCAGCGGTTTGATTTCACGGTTTGCCAGAAGCGCAGGTATCGACTTTACGACAAAAGTGTTACCACCAAAGGGTTCGATTTCAAGCTGGAGTGCTTTGAGCCCTGGAATCATTTTTTCAAGCACGTCTGCTTCTCTATAACCCAGGTCGATGGTTTCGGGAATGAGGAGTTTCTGCGCCTCTTTTCCAAATTTCAAAGACCGGTTTTTTAGTCGTTCGAAAAGGATGCGTTCATGGGCTGCGTGCTGATCAATGACAATGAGTTCCTCATCTGATTCACAAAGGATGTATGTGTTGTGAAGTTGTCCAATTAACCGCAGATCAACAAATTTCTTTTTTTCCCAAAGGTTTTCCTGCTTTTTTTGTGCTTCTAACCTTTTATTTTCTGAGCCTTTGTTTTCGATACCGGTCCTAGGAAAATGTGAAACCGACTCTGATACAGAATGTGTTTTTAGTGGGAAAGCGGTATTGGTGGGCCAGCCAGGACGGTCTGCAGATCTCAACATTTTTGATACGGCGTCGGCAACTGCATCATGAATCCTGTTTTGTTGCGCAAAACGAATTTCATGTTTAGCCGGATGCACATTAACATCCACCTGATCAGCCGGGACTTTCAGCAGTAGGACGGCCAGGGGAAACCGGCCTTTTTGAAGTCTTCCTGCATACCCTTCAAACAGGGCATGCTGTATGATTCTATCCCTAACATTCCTTCCGTTCACATAAACATAGATTCCCCGAGACGTGCTACGGGTAATCTTGGGAGACGACACCCAGCCGGTAATGGACAGATCGTCGATATTAAGTCTGATGCGGTGAAGATCATTTTTTATGGTTTTACCGAAAACATCCACCACCCTTTCCATCGGGTCTGATTTTATCGACCATCTGTTCACCACTTTGCCGTTGTGCAGGAGTTTAAAATAGGTACCTGGCCACGCCAGTGTTACCCCGGAAACGACATCTGTTATATGTCCCATTTCGGTACCGGTTGTTTTCAAGAATTTTTTTCTCGCAGGCATATTGAAAAAAAGCTGTTTGATCGTGACCATCGTCCCTTTGGGAGCGCCAACTTCAGAAACTCTCTTTATTTTTCCACCTTCCACAACAATTTCAGTACCCGTTTGAGCGGCGCCATCATTGGTTGTGAGGGTAAATTTTGAAACAGTTGCAATGCTTGGAATGGCTTCACCCCTGAAACCGAGGGTGTTTATCGAGAACAGGTCCTGATCTTTATATATTTTGCTGGTTGCGTAGCGTTCTAAGGATAGAAGCGCATCATCATGACCCATTCCAATGCCATTATCCGCAACCCGTATCAGGGAACGCCCGCCGTTTTCCACCTCGATGGTAATACGGGTACTTGCTGCGTCCAATGCATTTTCCACCAACTCTTTGACAACTGAAGATGGTCGCTCAACCACTTCACCGGCAGCAATTTTGTTTGACAGGATTTCAGGTAGGATTTTTATATTTGACATCTAAACCGCTTTGTCCTT
>DRHF01000191.1 GCA_011049715.1 Desulfobacterales bacterium | reverse complement strand
GAGAATTCTTTTTAAAATACTAATCCATATTTTGTTTTAAGTGAGCAATGCCATGGTTAGCGCGATCTTGATGGCCGGATACAATAACAAAAGGGAAGTTAAAAGATACAGCCGAATCGTTGCAGAACATTATGGCGAACGATTTATTGAGACGGAGTATCGGCCCTTGAGGGAATTTGAAATAATCAATGGCGGCAAAAAAGAACGCAAGCCCTTAATGCAATTTACGCTTGAAAAGCTATTTGAGAGCGAATTAGTTGATGAAATCGTAATAGTCGGCCATCGGATGCTAATAGAACAGCACCTTGGCAATTTCATAAATGAATTCGAAAAACCGTGCCGTATCGTTAACCAAAATTCGAAAATACCACCCGATGTCATCGAGTGTTTCAATATCATAAATCGAAAAGTCAGATTCAATTCAGTTGCGGGGAATATAATAAAAGGGTACGCTGCCAGCACCGCATATAAATATAAAAAGCACACCTTATTTGTTGTTTCGGATTCACCGTTGACAACCAAAGAATTTATTGAACGTTTTGTGCATATTGCCCAAAAATCTCAGGATCAGGCCGGCATTATTTTACCCGTGGTATTAATGAATGAAAATAAAGACAAACTTGACAGAAAACCGCTTAAACTGCGTAATGACACAGCGTATCAGCTCTCGGGAATCAAAGATAATCACGGCAGACAAGGATTTAGGCTTTCCTCCCTGATGTTTGTGAACCCACATTTATGTGATATGAACACAATTAATACCGCATATAGCCTTCGTAAATGGCTGAGTCCAAATGTTCAGATGAAGTTGTTTAAAATTACGCATAACCTAGGATACCCAAACGTGTATTCCAAATATTTTTTACGGAAAGATCTGAGCATAAAAGAGATGGAAAACATTGGTTCAGCATTTTTCAAAGGTCGGCTTAAATTAATTCCAACATTCGGAGAAGAATCAACGTATGACTACGATGGCACTGAATTTGAATATCGCTCAATAGCCAATATGATCAAACCCACCTAGAATTATTTCGATAACAATTCATTCCCAGGGTGCAACGCCTGTAACAACAAACAACACGGAGGTGAATTATGTCTGCCAATGGCAAGGTCATCGGGCTGGTCGGAAGTCCCAATCGTGAAGGCCGGACAAACCAGCTGATTACGGCTGCCCTGGGAGGTGCTGGACGATCAGGCGCCCCCACTGAGCTGATCCAGATTTCCGATCATGTTGTGACGGCTTGTAAGGACTGCCTGCCATGGGTGTGCAAAGACAACCTGGCGTGTACCTATGAAGATGACGCCTTTGAATTTTTAAGCCAAAAGATTCTGAACTGTGGCGCGCTGATCCTGGGTGCTCCTGTTTATTGGTGGGATATCAGTGGACTGGTAAAATATTTAATCCTGAAAATGTTCAGGGTATATGCGTTTTCAGCACCCTTGCAGGGGCTTCCGGCTTTGGGTATAGCGATAGCAGGGGGTACGGGGAACGGTCTTGTATCAGGGCTTCGTCCCGTATACCACTTTTTCCAGATGATGCAAATGCGGGCTATTGAACCGCTACCGGCTACTCGTTTCAATTTTGAGGACGCCCTGAAACGGGCCGAAAAGCTCGGAGAGGAAATTGGCGAAAAGGCCCAACATCGTATTCCCTTTAAAGGTCTGGAAGATAGGTTGTTGTGGTATGATGCATTACCTTATCTGGGTTTGAGCCGGGCGGGGGAACGGCGTCTGCTCTCTGACCTCATTGTCAAGACGCTGCCTCCCGATGCCGAACCAACCTTTGCCTTTAACCTTGCCCTGGCCGATGAAATGGCGGCCGCCGGCAAGCCGTTAGATTCGTTAATTGAGACCACCCATATATATGAAGCCGGCGTCAAGGCCTTCAAGCGGTAAAAGACTGCGCGCTGATACGACGGTGGTGAAGACCAACATTGCCTATCCGGTTGATGCACGGTTACTCTGGGACAGTATCCGGATCTGGGATTTGGTGTTCCAGAGCGCCTTTGAGAGAAAACCTTTCCGCCAGATGGCAGGAAATGAAGTGACCGGCAGATACTTCTCTGAACTCCGGTGCTTCGGTTTTACAACGCCCGGTATCCGCATAACGGCAGCGGGTGTGAAAGGTACAACCTGAAGGCGGGTTGACCGGATTGGGCTGCTCTCCTTCAAGAAATACCGCTTGCATGGGCAATTCGGGGTCATCGGGCGGAATCGCCGACATGAGTGCCTCTGTGTACGGGTGCTTCGGTGTATAGTAGAGCGCTTTGGTGGCAGCCATTTCAACCAGGCGGCCAAGATACATGACGGCAACCCGATTGCAGGCATAGGCGACAGCGCTCAGGTCGTGGGCAATGAAGAGGTAAGTAAGGCCCAACTCCTGTTGCAGATCTTTCAGCAGGTTTAGTATCTGCGCCTGGATTGAAACATCCAGCGCTGAAACCGGCTCGTCACACACGATAAATTGCGGGTGCATCACCAGCGCCCTTGCGATGGCGATACGTTGCCGCTGCCCCCCGCTGAAGGCATGCGGATAGCGGCTGAGCTGTCTGATGTTAAGCCCACAAAGGTGGGCGATATCCAGGATGCGTTCATCCATTTGCGCGCCACTCGCAAGGCGGTTTGCGTAAAGAGACTCGCCGATGATTTCCTTGACCGTCATGCGCGGATTCAGTGATGCATAAGGGTCCTGGAAAATCATCTGCATATGCCGCCACTGCCGGCGCAACTGATTGCGACTCAGGGTGACAATATCTGTTACGCCGTTTCCATTTTTAAATATAATCCGGCCGCCGGTGGGTTCAATCAGACGCAGAATCGCGCGGCCGAGGGTTGTTTTGCCCGAACCGCTTTCTCCGACAAGTCCAAGGGTCTCACCCTTTTGAATCTCGAAGCTTACGCCATCGACCGCCCGTAGAAAAGCCTTGTGCCTGGAAAACAGGCTAGACCGACCCAGCGGGAAATACATTTTTAAGTCTTTGACCTCGATCAATGTACTCATCAAAAGACCTCGGAGCGCTAATGAGTGTACAAATAACAGGCGACGTCGTGGTTTTCAGAAACCTCCCTAAGCTCGGGGAAAGCAGCGTCACATCTACCGGACATAACAGAATCACAGCGGGGATGAAATGCACAACCGGATGGACGGCTGAATAAACCGGGAACCGTCCCTTTGATAGGCTCCAGACGCTTGCGGGTTTCCAGATCGCCCAGCCGTGGAATAGCCGCCAGCAGATTCACGGTATAGGGATGTTTGGGGATCTTAAAAATCTCTTTGGTGGGTCCCTGTTCAACAATTTTACCCATGTACATAATGGCAACCTGGTCGGCCATTTGTCCCACCACACCCAGGTCGTGGGATATGAAAATGATTGAAGACCCGAACTCTAGCTGAATGTCACGCATGAGTTTGAGGATTTGAGCCTGTATGGTGACATCCAGGGCGGTAGTTGGTTCGTCGGCAATCAAAAGTGCCGGATTGCAAGAGAGCGCCTTGGCGATCATGGCACGCTGGCGCATGCCGCCGGAAAATTCGGAGGGATAACGGTCCACGGCTCGCTTAGCATCACCGATTCCAACTCTTTCCAAAAGCTCGATCGCGATTGCGCGTGCTTTTTTCTTGGAAGCGTTAAGATGGAGTCGTATGACCTCCATGATTTGGTATCCGATGGTGTGCAGGGGTGAAAAAGAGCTCATCGGCTCCTGAAATATCATGGAGACCGTCCCCCCACGGATTCTTTGAATATCCTTCCCTTTGGGTTCGAGTTTGGCAATATCGACCGCTCCATCGCCATTTTGTCCATAAAACAGGATCTTACCGCCCACAATTTTCAGTTCTTTTGATAGCAGACGCAGAAGAGACAAAGCGGTAACGCTCTTGCCGCAGCCGCTTTCACCCACCAGACCCAGCACCTTGCCGGGCTCAAGGCTTAAGTCCACATCGTCGACAACGGGAATAAAGTTTTTATCCACTTTCAGAGCAATCTTCAGGTTTTTAACCTGCAGCAGATATTTTTCCGCCACTGTGGTTTGTCTCCTATTTTGCAAAAGGATCGGCCGCATCCCGCAGGCCATCCCCCATAAAATTAAAAGCGAGCACGGCAATAATGACAAAAAGCCCCGAGATCAGCAGCCAGGGTATTTCAGCCAGGGTGCGAATATTCTGGGCTGAGTAAAGCAATACTCCCCAGCTCACAATGGGCTCGCGCAGCCCCAGACCGAGGAAACTCAGCGTTGTCTCGGCCAGAATGATGTATGGGAAAGAAACCGATAGGTCCACGATCAGGTAACTCATAAAAGACGGCAGCATGTGCCGCCCGATAATTCTGGCGTCACTGCAACCTGCCAGCCGGGCGGAAAGAATAAATTCTTCCTCTCTCAGCGAAAGCAGTTTACTGCGCACCCGCCGCCCCAGATGGGTCCACCCGATGGAAGCAAGGATGACCGTAACCGCCAGATAAACCTTTAACGCCGACCAGTCCCGTGGCAGCGCCGCAGCCAGGGCCAGCCACAGAGGAAGGGTCGGAACCGACCGAATAAACTCCATCAGGCGCATGATCAGTTCGTCGGCGATGCCGCCTAGATAACCGGCGATACCGCCCATAAAAATCCCTATTGTAAATGCCATAAATACACCGATAGCCCCCACCGATAGTGATACGCGGGTGGCATACATCAGGCGAGAAAACACATCACGCCCCAGTTGATCGGTGCCGAAAAGATTTATAAAGCCCTTTTCAGCCCCAAAGAGATGTAGATCGGATTCGAACAGCCCCCAAAACTTATAGGTTTCACCTCGGGTAAAGAACCGCATCGGTATCCGTATGGAGGAATCCACCACGGCCCTCAACCTGTAAGTAACCGGATCGCGTTTGTTGACCCGCCCGTAAATAAACGGCCGAAGGTGAAAATTCCAGTTGTCGTCGAATAGATGGATTCCCACTGGAGGGCCCTGAAGATAACGGGTGTTGCGCGTACGGGATCCATAGGGGGCAATGAATTCGGCAAAAAGAGAAATGATTAAAAATATGCCGAGTACGGCGATTCCGGACATTGCCATGTGGTGCTTGCGAAATCGCCACCACATCAGCTGCCAGTGGGTGGCGATGTCGAGCCGGCGTACTTTTTTGTCCTTGGCAGCGGTGTGACGTTCGTTTGACATCTTAGCTTCGGCCCTCCAGGCGGATGCGCGGATCCAGAATCATGAGCAGTATATCCGAGATAAAGGTCCCTATGATCACCAGCGTGCAGTAGATCAGAATCATGGCGCCGGCAAGATACATATCCTGGTTCAACAGCGAATTGATAAACAGGGGTCCGGTGTCCGGCAATGACAATACGATGGCCACAATGGGTGCACCGGAAATGATGTTGGTCAATTCCCAGCCCAGGGTAGCAACGATGGGGTTGAGGGCCATGCGGACCGGATACTTCATGAGCATGCGGAATTCGGGAACGCCGCCCGCGCGGGCAGCGGTGACATACATTTTATTGAGTTCATCCAGAAGGGTTGCCCGCATGGTGCGCAGCTGGAAGGCCGTGCCGGCCGTTCCGAGAACAATCACGGGGACCCAGAGATGCATTAGCATGTCCCCAAATCTGGCCCAAGTCCAGGCGGCGTCTTCGAACTCCGGTGAAAAGAGCCCGCCAACGCTCATGCCGAACCACTTGTGGCCAAGGTACAGCAAGATCAGGGCAAACAAGAAATTCGGCGTTGCAAGACCGATGTACCCAAGCACGGTGGCGGTATGATCGCCAATTGAGTACTGCCGCACTGCAGAATATATTCCCAGAGGAACTGCGACAAGCCCTTTTTCCACCAGTATCTAAGATGGATCGGCGGCGTGATCCAAGGGGATCTGGGATTTTCATGGGAATACCATCGCCCTGTCGCCGACGTCATCGCCGAGCGGCTGCCGCTCACACTCATTCTGGCTTTCTCCACACTGGCGTTTACCTATCTCGTCGCAGTTCCTCTGGGAAT
>DRHF01000190.1 GCA_011049715.1 Desulfobacterales bacterium | reverse complement strand
TGCGGAGCAGTAATGCGGGAATAGGCATCATGATTAAACGATATACCAGAAAAGCCATGGGTGATATCTGGACCGATGAAAACCGGTATAAAATATGGCTAAAAGTTGAATTATTGGCCTGTGAAGCGATGGCAAAGATGGGAAAGATCCCTAAAGAGGCACTTCAAAATATTAAAAGGGCAAGCTTTTCCGTTAAACGGATCGAAGAAATCGAAGCCGAAACAAAGCATGATGTTATCGCATTTCTGACCGCTGTAGCCGAACGTGTGGGGCCGGACGCCAGATACATTCACATGGGCCTTACATCCTCCGATGTTCTCGACACCAGCATGGCATTTTTAATGAAACAGGCAGGAGCCATCATACTAAAAGATTGCGAACGTCTGCTCGGTATAATCCGAAAAAGGGCATTTGAGCACAAAGATACCATAATGGTCGGTCGATCCCACGGGATACATGCAGAACCGATAACCTTCGGTCTCAAGTTGGCCGTCTGGTACGATGAAATGCGACGTAATCAAGAGCGATTCGAGCGCGCCGTTGAAACAATCAGCTTTGGAAAGCTCTCAGGTGCGGTCGGAACATTTGCCAATACCCCTCCGGAGGTCGAGGCGTATGTGTGTCGAAAACTGAACCTTAATCCCGCGCCGGCTTCAACACAGATCATTCAGCGGGACAGATATGGCGAATATTTTACAGTCCTTGCGATCATGGGATCTTCGATTGAAAAAATGGCCATAGAGATCAGACACCTTCAAAGAACCGAAGTCCTTGAAGCGGAAGAATTTTTCTCAAAAGGTCAAAAAGGCTCTTCCGCCATGCCCCACAAACGAAACCCTATTGGCTCCGAAAACCTTTCGGGACTTGCCCGGATAATCAGATCCAATGCCATGGCGGCTCTGGAAAACATTCCCCTGTGGCATGAACGGGATATCAGTCATTCCTCCGTTGAGCGGATCATTGCCCCGGATAGTACCATACTGATGGATTATATGTTAAATCGAATCAGCGGTATCATCAAAAACCTTGTGGTTTACCCCAAAACAATGGAAAAAAATTTGGGGTTGCTCAAAGGACTCATCTTTTCACAACAGGTTCTGCTGGCCTTGGCAGCAGCCGGCATCAGCCGAGAGGATGCATACGAAACGGTTCAAGCCCACGCAATGCGGGTATGGAAAGAAAAACAGGATTTCAAGACATTGATTATCAATGACAAAAAGATCCTCGAGCATATAAGCAGAAAAAAAATCGAAGAAATATTTGACGTCAACCATCATTTGGAGTATATCACCGCCATTTTTAATCGTGTATTCGGATAAACAGGGACAGAGCGCAGCAATGGTTCTTGAATCTGTCCCCCAAGCGTGAGCAAATTTGATTCGGCAATCCTGGAACAAAAAAACAAAGGCGTTGCACCAGGGAATTGTGAACAGATAACGCTATTTAAGAAGGGAGCCTTTGTAAAATCGATTCTTTTGCAAGGACATCCAAGGAGGTTTTATTTTGATTGATTTAGCATATGCACTGGGAACAGGTGGAGGAGCCGGACAGGGTGGACAGGGTGGATTTTCAGCATTTATTCCCCTCATCCTTATGTTTGTTATTTTCTATTTTCTGCTCATCCGACCGCAACAGAAAAAATCGAAAGATCACCGGGAGATGATTAAGAATCTCAGAAAGGGCGATCGGATCATGACAGGAGGCGGTATCCACGGCCGTATCACCGGTATGGGTGAAACAACCCTGACGGTTGAAATCGCAGACAGGGTTCGGGTAAAGGTTAACCGAGGGAACATTACCTCGATGGTTCAGCCCACATCCCAGGCACAGACACAAAAAAGCGATAAGACCGATACCGGAAAACAGGATAGTCCAAAATAACACCGAATAACACCAACAAACCCCACGAAATGTTGCAGGCGGAAGAAGGGTTGGATGAGGAACGACCCTGTTTGACGGGGTTTTTTTCACGAGGGTTCGGATTCTTTATCCGGCTTTTACGAGCTGTGGAAAATCTTCACTTTTTTTCATGTTGTTTCGATTTATTGGGAGGGCATGTTGTTGAAAAATCTTTCATGGAGACCCATCATGGTTCTCGCGGTAATAATAGTCGCGGCGATCTATGTGCTTCCTATCGTAAACTCCAATTGGTGGCCGTATAAAAAAATTAATCTTGGGCTCGATTTACAAGGCGGGATGCACCTTGTTTTAGAGGTAGACACTGAAAAAGCCGTAGAAAGCACCATTGAACGGATTATCCATGAATTTCGGCAGGTATTAAGGAAGGAACGTATCCGTCAGGTGGGGATGGAACAGGTAGAGGGTGCCAAAATACGAATTACGATAAATGACAAAAACAGCATCGATAGATTTGAGACGATACTCAATCTGGAATATAAGGATCTTCGACTCCTTTCAAAATCGACCGATGACGGAGTCTACACCATCGTCCTGGACCTGCCTGAGAAGGAGACCGAACACATTAAAAAATTGGCGGCTGAACAGGCGCTCGAAACCATTCGAAACCGGATCGACCAGTTTGGGGTCAGTGAACCCGATATTCGACGCCAGGGAGACCGCCGAATCCTGATCCAGCTTCCCGGTATTAAGGATACGGAAAGGGCAAAAGAGCTCATCGGAAAAACAGCGCTGCTGGAATTCAAACTACTGGACGAAACCCATGACCTTAGTGCAGCATTGAAAGGTAAGATTCCTCCCGGGAGCGAGGTGCTCTATCAGGTGAAAGAAGATCCGGAAACCCGGCGGGTGATCAAAACACCCTACCTGGTTAAAAAGAGGGCCCTTTTGACAGGCGCCTATCTTACTGAAGCAAGAGTAGAGATAGACTCACAGTACAACGAGCCTTACGTCTCCATCAGATTTGATAAAAAAGGCGCCAGAATCTTTTCCAGGATAACTGAAGAAAATGTAAGAAAACGTCTTGCGATCGTCCTCGACAAAAGCGTCTATTCGGCACCGGTAATACAGGAAAAAATTTCAGGAGGTGAAGCACGCATCACCGGGAACTTCGACACAGAAGAGGCACGGGACCTGGCCATCGTTTTACGGGCCGGGGCACTCCCGGCCCCGGTCGAAATCATCGAAGAGAGAACTGTCGGTCCTTCTCTTGGCTCGGATTCCATAAAGAAAGGTGTCATCTCCATGGGCATAGGGGGTCTCCTTGTAATCCTGTTTATGATTATCTACTATAAGGGCTCCGGCTTTATTGCAGATTTTGCATTGATTTTGAACATTGTTCTGATCGCAGCAGGTCTTACCGCACTTCAGGCAACTTTAACCCTTCCGGGAATAGCAGGGATCATACTGACCATCGGTATGGCTGTGGATGCAAATGTCCTTATTTTCGAACGCATTCGGGAAGAGATGAATCTTGGGAAAACACCCCGCGCTGCGGTTCACGCCGGTTATGAGAGGGCGACACTTACCATCCTGGATGCAAACGTCACAACCCTCATTGCCGCACTTGTTCTGTTTCAGTTCGGCACCGGTCCGGTGAAGGGCTTTGCAGTTACACTGAGCCTCGGTGTACTTTCCAGCCTGTTTACAGCCCTCATTCTGACACGATCCATATTTGACTTCTTTTTGATCAACCGGAAAATAAGAAGATTAAGCATATAGTCGGAGCAACACCATGCGGTTTATTAAATCCAACATCAACATCGATTTTATCGGGAAAAGAAAGACGGCTTTTCTCATCTCCGTTGCAATGGTTCTGATCAGTATTGCCTCTCTGATCGTTCATGGGGGACCCCGATACGGGGTCGATTTTGCCGGCGGCACCTTGATTCAGATAAAATTTCTCTCTCCAACAAATATTGATGATATCAAATCAGGTCTTTTTTCCATTGGAATGGGCCAGTCATCGGTTCAGACATTCGGAGATAAAAAAGAGAATGAATATCTTATCCGCACCGACCAATCGGCCACCACTACAGACCGATTTTCTGATAAAATAAAAACCGCCTTGAAATCTTCAACAGGCAATCCGACCGAAATCCGCCGGGTCGAGATGGTGGGACCCCAGGTAGGCAAGGATTTGAGGGAAAAGGCCCTTTTTGCCATGTTCTATGCCCTCCTTTTTATCACCATATATATATCCGGTCGTTTTGAACTGAAGTGGGTTTTGAGCGGGGTCATGGCAGGGTGTCTGATGGGAGCGGTTTATTTTCTTAATTTTTTCAATGTCAGCATTCCTTTCCTTATCGCAGCCGCCCTCGCGGTTACGTTGGTGCTCTTTTGGATTCTTGAGCTCAAATATGCGATGGGCGCCATTGTCGCCCTGATGCATGATGTTATCATTACCGCGGGAATCTTTTCAATATTTGACAAGGAGTTTACCCTCCCGATTATTGCTGCGCTTCTCGCCATTATCGGCTATTCTTTAAACGATACGATCATAATTTTTGACAGAATCC
>DRHF01000189.1 GCA_011049715.1 Desulfobacterales bacterium | reverse complement strand
GTAAATATAATAACCGGGTCATTCGTCTTAAGACGCTTGAAAACAAGGCCTCGGAAGGTTCCGGCTAAACGCCCGCTAAGACCTTCAAACAGTGACCCGGCTGCCGATTAAAAACCCTGCCCGGCTTTGCAGATAAATCCATAGGCAAATGGCAACGGATGTCTAAATAATAACGCACTCATTAGTAAGTATGTCGATCTTGAAGGCAAATTATTTAAGAGTATAGATATGAGAGGATTTCCGATTGAGGAGAAAGATAAAGCAATTGAATTCCTAAGAAATGCATAACAAACACTTGCACAGCCGCCCGGGCTAATGGCGCGGCTTTATTGAAGTTAGTCATTATTACATCATTTTTATTCTTTCACCAGTTTCGGGTTTAGCGCCCGGCGGTTGAAGGGCGGCGTTGTGCTAGACATTAACTCAAAGGAGAAAACTGATTATGAATTTTGGTACCGTTTTGTATGAATCGAAGGATCGAGTTGCCACGATTACATTGAACCGCCCTGAACGTTTTAACGCAATCAGTGAAACCATGCCGGAAGATATAGCCACGGCTTTTGGTCATGCCAATAATGATGATTCTGTTCATGTAGTTGTGCTGACAGGCGCCGGACGTGGCTTTTGTGGTGGATATGATTTAAAGGCCTACGCGGAGAAATCGGGCACCAATCCTGCTATCCAGGAGATGCCATGGGATCCCATGATCGACTATAATTTTATGAGTCGCTGTACGCAGAACTTCATGTCTATCTGGAGATGTCATAAACCCGTGATAGCTCGAGTCCAAGGCGATGCGGTTGCTGGAGGGAGTGATATTGCTCTTTGCTGTGACATTATCATTATGAATGAAAAAGCGCGTATTGGTTATCCGCCTTCGCGAGTATGGGGCTGTCCGACCACCGCGATGTGGGTGTATCGATTAGGCGCGGAAAAAGCGAAACAAATGCTTTTTACCGGGGATCTAATATCCGGGAAAAGAGCAGAGGAAATTGGACTTATTTTTCAGTCAGTACCACTAGAAGAATTGGATGAGACAGTTAATCAGCTGACGAATCGAATTAAGGGCGTACCAAAGAATCAACTTATGATGATGAAAATGATGGTCAATCAAGCTTATGAAAATATGGGTCTGGCAAGCACCCAAACAATCGCAACGCTTTTGGATGGCATGGCCAGGCATAGCCCCGAAGGGGTTTGGTTTAAAAAACGCGCAGAGGAAGTCGGTTTTAAACAAGCGGTTGCTGAACGTGACTCGGGAGATCCGATACCTGGGAGTAAATCCTGATGTACCAGCTTCAATTATCGGAATCTCTGGTTACGGCGAACGAGTCCACGATCGGGTGATCAAAATACTGGAGACCGAAACAGGGCCTCTCCTGAACGAAACAACTTACAAGGAGCTGAGCCTCATCTGTGAACTGGCCGATACTCGTCACAAAGACGAAGAGCTTGATGTAAAGATGTTTGTGTAGATTCGGCCGATTACCTCAATATCTCAAATTTTAATTGCGTGTCAATTTGGGGAGCAACATTGTATTCTTGCGAAACAGAATAAATCTCTTTGGAAACCAATTAATATTTGATTAATACTTGACAAAATATTTCTGGCATCCGAGATAACGCGCAGGAAGGCATGCAAAGCAGGGTAAGGCAGTTGGAAGATATTGATAATCAGCCTGCTTCACTTTTGAGTTAGCAAAAGGGAACTAAATCAATGCATCCACAAATTCCATTTACCGACAAAGAAACCGGTATCGTGCCGCGCGGTCGGCCGTTTGTGAAGATGCACGGCCTTCGCAACGATTTTATCATCGTTGATGGCCGTCAGCATCCTTACACACCGTCTGCTGAAGAGATTATCCGGATTTGCGACCGACGCGCAGGCGTAGGGGGTGATGAACTGGTAATCGTCGATTCACCGCGCTCTGAATCGACGACAGACGCTTACGCCTTTGTGTGTATTTTTAACCCGGACGGCCGTGAAGTGGGGGCCTGCGGTAACGCCACCCGCTGCGTCGGCTGGCTATTGCTGCAGGAAAGCGAACGTGAAACAGTTGTAATCGACACCCTAGGCGGGCCACTTCAATGCCGTCAGTCGGGTGATAAAAAAGTGGCCGTCGACATGGGCAAACTGCGTCTCGGCTGGCAGGACATCCCCCTGGCCCGGGAAATGGACACATTACACCTGGAAATCAGCGCCGGCCCTCTACAAGACCCGGTCGGCATGAACATCGGCAATCCCCATGCGGTTTTCTTTGTGGACGATCTGGATGCAATCGATCTGGCCGCATTCGGACCGCAGCTGCAAAAAGATTCGCTTTTTCCGCAGGAGGCCAACATCGGTGCTGCACAGCTTGTTGATTCCAAAACCCTCAAACTCTCTGTCTGGGAACGCCCTGGCACGCTGACCACGGCATGCGGCACCGGTGCCTGTGTTGCCGTGGGTGCGGCTCATCGCCGGGGGCTTACAAAGGAAAAGCGCATGACAGTGATCATGCCGGCCGGATCGGTGGAAATCGAGTTGAAAGATGATAACTCCGTGGTCATGATCGGACCGGTAGAAATCTGTTTTTCAGGCTATCTGCCGGAGATCTAATGAACGCCAATTGATTTAATTACTCATTTTGATTCTAACAATTTCTCGAGTCAACAAAAATTGATGTTAAAATGCCCCCATATTCTGTTTTGTGAAAGGAGAGAATTTTCAGAATGAATTCCACTGAAAGAATGAATGCCGCCATCCATCTAAAACCGGTGGACCGGGTACCAAATGCCCCGTTTTATGAAGCCCCCATTTGCAATTATTTCGGCGCCAGTTTTCGTGAAGCGTTGATGGAAGAAAAGGTCATGGCAGACGTCCACCTTGCAGCGCTGGAGGAGTTTGAATTTGACTGGGTCATAGCGGGTATGGGACTTATCGGCGGAATCATTCCGGAAGCTATGGGATGTGGGGTAAGTTATCCCGAAGATGCCTTTCCGATTATTGAACAGACCAGCGTCAAATCCATCGCCGATGTGGACACCATCGCCAAGACCAGGGTGCACACCGATCGGATGGAACGCTTTTTAAACGGGATCTCCCTGTTGAAGCAGCAACTCAATGGGGAGATACCGATTGCCTGCGAGTACATTTCACCCTTTACCATCGCCACCCGTCTCAGGGGCACCAATGAAATTATGGGGGATTTGTACGACTCGCCCGAGCTGGTCCGAACCCTGCAGGAAGTACTGGTACCTTTGGATATCGAAATCGGCCGGGCCCTGGTCGGGGCCGGCGTAGAGTATATCTTCTACGGCGCGGACATGGAGTGTCCTCTGTTGATTTCACCCGATCATTATCGGGAATTCGTGCACGAGCCTACTCGCAAGGTCGTCAATCGGCTGATTGAAATGGGAGCCCGTGTGTTGCCGCACATGTGCGGAGACATCGTTAAAACGGGCATTGTCGACAAGCTGTTTGAGATGGATATCCATGGGATTATGCCCGGCAACCTCACCCAGGAGACTGTACTCGATCTGCGGGTGCTCAAAGACAAATGTGGCGAACGCATCTGCATTTTCGACAACTTGAATCCCAACGGCAACCTCTTGATCGGAACACCGGATGAAGTCGCCCGGGAAACCAGGGCGCATCTGAAAAAAGCCAAATCGATGGCCGGCTACATTTTTTCCACTGCCGGCACCACCTCCCCGAATACGCCGAGAGCAAATTTTGAGGCCATGAATCGGGAGGTGCTTGGGTTTAGCTCATAGCACTTAGCATGCTGTTCCACAAATATATTAAAAAAGTCGTATGGGATATCTAAACCCAATTAAGTGCATGAATTGAGAAAATTCCAAGCACCAAATCACAAATTCCAATTTCCAATGCGCTTAAACCGTTTTGAATTTAATTCATTGGTTATTGAGATTTATTTGGAATTTGAGTTTTGTGATTTGGGATTTAAACGATTTGCTTACAGATGGAGAATTAGAAGATGAATAGAGCAATCTTAAACCTCAACCAAGCGTCTTTTGATACCATCCATACCTATTCTTTAGAGTTGTTGCAGGATATCGGTATCCGATTTCCCAGTGAAAAAGCGCTGGCCCTTTTCAAAACGCACGGATTCCGGGTGGATGGATCCATGGTGCGCTTTGAAGAAAAGCATATTCAAAAAGCACTTGAAACAGTCCCGGCAGCGTTTACCATCGAGGCCCGCAACGCCTCCCGTAACATCCAAATCGGAGAATCCAACTACGTCATGGCTCCCGGATACGGACCGCCGTTTATCATCGAGTCGTCCGGCGAAAAACGAGATGCCACGCTGGCGGATGTAGAAACCTTTTGCAAACTGGTTCAAACCTCAAAATGCATAGACTTTAACAGCGCCATCATTGTTCAACCCGGGGATGTCCCGCCGGAAACAGCCCATCTGGATCTCCTGCTAGCGGCGCTAGTGTTGACAGACAAGCCCATAATGGGTAGTTCGGTATCGGAAGCAGCTGCCCGGGACTCGCTCAACCTGGCGCAAATGATATGGGGGTCTCTAGACCGGCCGGTAATGATATCGCTGATCGATTCTCTGTCACCTCTGCAGTATGCTACGGAAAGCGTTGAAGCGTTAATGGTGTTTGCCGCAGCCGGTCAGCCTCTGATAATCCATTCCGCCTGCACATTGGGGGCAACCGGACCCATTACCACAGCCGGCTCTTTAGTGATCTCCAATGCCACCACTTTGGCGGGAATATGCCTGTCCCAGTTGATCAATCCGGGAGCACCCGTGGTGTACGGCCTGGGCGGAAGCCCTATGGATATGCGGACAGGCGGATATGTGAATGCCTCGCCCGAAGATGCCAAGCATGTTGCCATCAGTTCGGCCATGGGAAGATATTATGATATGCCCTGCAGGGGACAAGGAGCGGTGACAGAATCGTTTTGCCTGGACTATCAGGCCGGAATGGAATCGGCAATGATGCTCACAGTGGCCGCCTTGAGCGGCATCCATGTGGTGCTCCATTCCTGTGGCACCTTCGGGTCGATGCTGGCCATGAGCTTTGAAAAATTTATTGCTGACGAAGACCTTTGCGGCGCGGTGAAAAAACTGATGAAACCTGTCGAGTTGACGGATGATGCGTTTGCCCTTGACTTGATCAAAGAATTGGGTACCGAAGGAAATTATCTGTTACAGGATCATACGCTAGGCCGGTGTCGAAAGGAATTCTTTACCCCTGACCTGGGCATCCGCACACACCATACCAATTGGCTTGAGATGGCACCTCGGGATATCACCGCAAGGGCCGGTCAATTGCTTGAAAATCGGCTGGCCCAATATGAAGAACCGCAGATGGGTGCGAAACTTAAAAACAGGCTGATTCAATTTGTCAAGGATCGAAAGCAAAGCAGGTAATGGTTCCAGCGCAAATGCGATGACGCTGCTGGTCATCAAATCCACTTCAGCAAGTTTGCCCAAAGACATCTTTTTCGTCTTCTTTTGATTCCTGATTCCGGCAAAAGACTGGGATCATGTTATACATGTCCATAGTAATCCCTGTGCACAACCACAGAATAGGCATAGTCCAAAAGTGTGCCCCAGCTAAAGATCGGCAGTTCAACAACCCGTTGCACAGCGCGGGCAAACGGCTGCATGCCGGTGCATTCCAATAGGAGGGCAGCGATACCAGGGTGTTTTTGGCAAAATTCACTGCAGATTTGGATCATGTCTTTTTCAGCCTTGTCATAATAGCTTTCGGGAACTTCCGGACGCTTTTCAGGGTTCCAAAGATTGTCAAACTCCGGGCATTCATATTCGTCCTCTGCACCGGCAATAACAAAGTTACTGTTCAGATCGACCCCGACATTCTGAAGATGAGTATGGCTTAAAAAGCGCTTTTGGGCACAAACAATACCTACGACTTTTTCGGGACCGATCAGTTGCTGCATAAACGGTACCTGCAGAAGGCTTGACATAAACACAGGGACGTCAACGTAGCCGGCAATGTCTTTTTGAAAATAGGCGAAATATCCGCATTCTGCGGCGATGGCACGACAACCCATTCGCTCCAGTTTTTTTGCGGCGCGTTTGATCGGTTCTAAACAGGGGCTTTTGTCTTCCTCCCACACCAGGGTATAGTTGTTTACCCCATCGACAATCTCATACTGCACAGGGTAGGGAAAGGCACTGGCATTGCGAACATCGCCGGGAAAACCGGGATATGGATCGTCAAGCACCATAATCCCCAGCCCCATTCCGTAGCATGTGTGGTTCCTGCGGGTTTTTATGTGGTTGATACCGAAATCACGGTTTCCAAAAGACACCATCGCTATACTCCTTTCCAAATAATTATGAAAAAAAATAATCCGTAACCTGTCCATCTGTTTCAACGAAGTATAGCCCCTGTTTGGAAAAGTCAAATTTTAAATCCCTCTATCTGATGGAAAGGAGGTCGATCGAGATCTTTTCAGCCGACCGCACCCGCTTGTTTCGAATCCAACTCTCCGGGTTTTCAGAATAACTTTCCTCAAGTTTCGCACCTGATATTTTAAGGAAAGTAACATCAGGCATAGGGTAAAAAGAAATTTTTCTGAAAAAAATTAATGATGAACGCTTTGATAACGGCACAAAATCTTTTAAGAGTTATCATTTCAGAAGCAACTGATATTACAAAAGAAACCAGACCATCGCGTGCCTGTGCACGGTGATTACTTTATGGGTACCGGTTCAAACTGATTGCCTCATTGTTTTTCCAAAAAAATTTTATTTACCCCACACCAGATGCGGCACCGTGCCCTTTTGGGGGTGCGAAACTTGAGTAACTTTCAATTTGATTTGTCCTTGACAGCCCAAAAACGATTGTCTATGGTTGATCTGATTTAATTCCTAAAACCTCATAAAAAGCGGAACGTTATTTTTTATTTATTCCAACCGCACCATTTTTAATTATCCACCGCATTATAGAGTTGTTTTGTCAGCTTTTTTTGATGGTTTCGTAAAAAGTCTGGAAATCGCTAACTTCTAATTTCTTTGCCCATTAATTTCAGATGGTTTCAAGCTTTTTACGAGGTTTTTTAACAACGTAATATTTATGGGAGGAGGTAAAATTATGATTGATGAAAAAAAGAAGCAGACCACTCAGAGAGTCCACCCCGGCGTTGAGCAAATGCAAAAATCCCTCGCCGACGGCAAATGTTCACGGCGTGAATTTCTACGCACCGTCACCCTTCTGGGCGTATCTGCAACAGTTGCCTACAGCATGGCGGGGTTGCCGGATTTTATTTCATCCGCCCACGCCGCGCAGAAAAAAGGCGGCGTATTAAAATTTGGTTTGCAGGTACAGGAAATGGCCGATCCGGCGACATATTCATGGACCCAGAAGTCCATCGTGGCGCGCCATATCATCGAGTACATGGTAGAGACCGGGCCGGATAACATCACCCGACCCTATCTGGCCGAACGTTGGGAAGCATCGGATGATCTGAAAACCTGGACCTTTCATCTGCGCAAGGGGATCAAGTGGTCAAACGGCGATGACTTCAATGCCGATGATGTGGTGTTTACCTTCACCCGTTGGCTCGATCCCAAAACCGGATCATCCAACCTGGGCCTGTTCAACGCCATGCTCGAAGCGACCGGCGAGAAAGATTCCAAAGGCAACCCGATCAAACGCATGACCAAAAATGCGGTGCAGAAAGTGGATGCGCATACGGTCCAACTCAACCTGAACTCACCGGTGCTGTCTATTCCTGAAAACCTGTACAACTATCCCACTGCAATCGTTCACCGCAATTTTGAAAAAGAGGGCGGGGATTTCTCCAAAAACCCGGTGGGTACCGGACCCTACACGCTTACCAAATTTAGGGTCGGTGAGATCGCCGTATTGAAAAAACGCAAAGAACCTTATTGGGGTGGCGAAGTCTTTCTGGATGAGATTCGCTTTATTGACCTGGGTCAAGATCCGGGTGCAGCACTGGCCGCCATTGCTTCAAAACAGGTGGATGCAATCTATATGCTTGATCTGACGACCCTGGAAGCGGCCAAGAATATTCCGGGAATCAAGGTGATCTCGATTCCGTCGACCCAAACCGGTGTGATTCGAATGAAGGTCAACAAGAAACCGTTCACCGATATCCGCGTGCGCAAGGCGGTTCAGAAATCCTGTGATGCCAAACGAATGCTCGACATCGCCCACCGCGGCCTGGGAATAGAGGCGGAGCATCATCATGTCGCCAAGATACACCCCGAATACTTTGCCCTGCCCCCGTTCAAGCAGGACATCGCGGGCGCCAAGAAACTGCTGGCCGAGGCCGGCTACCCGGATGGCATTGAATTAACCTGTAACGTGGGCAATACCGATGGCGTTTGGGAGCAGGATGCCGTAGCCGTGCTCAAAGAAGATGCCGCCAAAGCCGGGATCAACATCAAAATAAACCTGATGCCGTCGGCGCAATATTGGGATGTTTGGACAAAAGCGCCCTTTAGCCTCACCTCCTGGACCCACCGCCCATTGGCCGTCATGGTACTGGGCCTTGCCTACCGTACCGGTGTACCGTGGAACGAATCCAGCTATGCCAACGCTGAGTGGGATGCCGCCCTGACCGAAGCGGAAGCCGAACTGGATGTTGAAAAGCGCCGGGCCAAGATGGAGAAAGTAGAGAAAATTCTGCAGGACGACGCCGTCCTGGTCCAGCCCTTCTTCCGTTCGGTCTTCACCGCGGTCCGTGACGACGTTGTCGGCTTTGAAATGCATCCAACCCGATACTACCGCTTCCACAAGGTCTCGCTGGCGTAGATAAAAAACAACTTGCGTTTGGGTAATGGGAGCGCTACGGCGCTCCCCGCCCTATTATCCCCCCAAAAACGATAAAAATAAATCATATCAGGAGGAGTCAAAATGGTCACCCTGGTGGTAAAACGCATCGGATTCATGATTTTTACCATGATTGTCGTATCGCTGATTCTATTTATGCTCCTGGAGACTGATCTCACGGGCGATCCGGCAGCCCGGGTGCTGGGCCAATTTTCAAATGAAGAACAACGGGAGCTATGGCGGGAACAACACGGATATAACCAGCCTGTCATGGTGCGGTATCTGTCGTGGTTGGGCAATTTTGCGACCGGTGATCTAGGTGAATCCATCCGCTTCAAAGGCCCGGTCGCGGATGTGATGTGGCCCCGGCTGTGGAACACCGCCATACTGGGATTTTGGACCTTTGCCATCATGATTCCGCTATCATTGATCCTCGGCGTCTTGTCGGGGATGAAGGAGGGTTCAAAGCTCGATCGATCGATATCGGTTTTTGGTATTTTAACCACCTCCGTGCCGGAATTCGCCAGCGCGGTATTTTTCTCGGCCCTCTTTGTATTCACTTTGAAATGGCTGCCGGGCACCAGCAGCATGTCGGGCGGGTTCGAGTTTAATCAGTTGATTCTGCCGGCCATGGTGCTGGTCGTCTATGATTTTGGTTATGTCGCCCGCATGACCCGGGCATCCATGGCGGAGGTGATGACCTCCCAGTACATAAGGACAGCGGTGCTAAAGGGCCTGCCCTACAAATCGGTGATCGTTAAACATGCGTTGCGCAATGCACTCATAGCGCCTTTCACGGTTATCATGTTACAAATCAACTGGCTGTTGTCCGGGGTTATTGTAGTTGAGTTTTTCTTTGCCTATAAGGGGTTTGGGGCGTTGATCCTGGAGGCTTCCCTGAATAACGATATCGCCCTTCTGGAAGCGTGCGCCATGGTGGCGGTTTGTGTTGCGGTTGCCACGCAAACCATAGCCGATATTGGCTACACATTCCTCAACCCGCGCATCCGTTTCAGTTAAGGAGACGAACGATGAATACAACTGCAGTTACAACACAAATGCCCACGGCCGGGTACGGAGCGGCGTTATGGCGCGGCCTGAAATCTTTCGGACTGTTGCGGGAGAGCTGGGTCGGTATGGTGGGGGCTTTCCTGGTCTTATTCTGGGTGCTGACAGCAATTTCGACCCCCTGGCTGGCGCCATTTGACCCCAACTCGTCGATTCAACCGTTTGCCAAACCGGGAGCCGAAGCGATCAAAACCGGGGGTACATTCTGGCTCGGCACCGATCATCTGGGGCGGGATATCCTGTCGCGTATTATGTGGGGTTCGCGCACGGTACTGATCTATGCGCCCCTGGCAACCCTTTCGGCTTACACGGTGGGTATTCTGATGGGGCTTTTGGCCGGATATCGCCGCGGTTGGGTGGATGATATTTTGTCGCGCATCGCCGATATCATTCTCTCATTTCCGGTGCTGGTGCTGTATATTATCATCATCGCCACGATCGGCGCATCCGGAATTAACATCATTATTGCCATCACCTTTGCATCCTCCCCCGGAATCATGCGCATTGTACGCGGATTGGTGCTGGATCTTCGCAATCGTGACTATGTTGCCGCCGCCCAGACCCGGGGCGAATCAGATTGGAGAGTGATGCTGGTTGAGATTTTACCCAATGCGCGCGGCCCCCTTATCGTCGATGCCTGTCTGCGTCTGGGTTACGTCATTATCACTATCGGCGTGCTCGGTTTTCTGGGCCTGGGTCTGCCCCCGCCGGACCCGGATTGGGGCGGCATGGTCAATGAAACCCGCCAGATGGCCATGGTCTTTCCGCATATGACGTTGTTTCCCTGTGTCGCGATATCTTCGTTGATCCTGGGATTTAACTTACTGGCGGACGGCCTGCGTGAAATCTCTTTGCGTGACTAGGAGGTAACCAACCCATGAATGCCACTCAAGAACCTATCCTTGTCTGCAAGGACCTTTGTATCTCTTACTATACCCGGGCGGGAGAGATTCCGGCGGTAGTGGATTTTTCATTGACGGTATTGCCCGGTGAGACCATCGGCATTGTGGGCGAGTCTGGCTGCGGCAAATCGACCGTGGCCATGGCAATCATGCAGTACATGGGCGCCAACGGCGGCATCAAGAGCGGCAGCATCACGTTTAAGGGCCGTGATTTAAACCGGATGTCGGAGAATGAGTTGCGCCGAGTCCGCGGCTCGGAGATCGCCATGATTTATCAGGAGCCTTTTGCTTCGCTAAACCCAAGCCTCAAAATCAGCACGCAGCTGATGGAGGTGCCGCTTGCGCATGAGAACATTACCAAAGCTGAAGCGCGGCAAAGGGCTCTGCAACTGCTGAAGGATGTCAATCTGCCTGACCCGGAACGGCTGATGGACGCTTATCCGCATCAGTTATCGGGTGGGCAACAGCAGCGGGCCGTTATCGCTATGGGGCTTTTGTCCAAGCCCGCTCTACTGCTGCTCGATGAGCCTACCACTGCGCTGGATGTTACCGTAGAGGCCGGCATCGTGAAGCTGGTGGCCGATATCAGCCAGAAGTTTGGCACTTCCCAGATCTATATTTCCCATAACCTCGGACTGATTCTGGAAACCTGCGACCGGGTATTTGTGATGTATTCCGGGGAAGTTGTAGAAGAGGGGACGATTGACTCGCTTTTTACCTGGCCAAGGCACCCATACACCCACGGCCTTTTTGCCTGTATCCCCTTACCGACCGCCGACAAGAATACGGCACCGCTCAAACCGATTCGGGGTCAACTCCCGTTGCCGTTTGAACGGCCCCAGGGATGCTATTACCACCCACGCTGTGATCATTTCAAACCTGGGTTATGTAACGTTGATCATTTCAAAATGGAGTATGTTGAGGGGAGTGCCGCAGACCACCGTGTGCGCTGTTTACGCTGGGGAGAGATCGACCATCGCAAAGAGGCGCCGGGAAGTGAAGCCAAGGAGCCGATGAAGCTCGGTAAACGGGTCCTCAATGTAGATGGCCTCAAGAAATACTACGAGGTTCGTGACAGCTCCTTGCGTGCTTTATTTACCGGTAAAAGAACTCGGTATGTCAAAGCCAATGAGAAGTTGAATTTTACGGCCAGAGAGGGGGAAACGGTCGCCATTGTGGGTGAATCCGGCTGTGGCAAATCAACCTTTGCCAAAGTGCTGATGGGTTTGGAAACCGGTACCGAAGGCGAAATACGCCATAAAGGCAAAGATCTTTCAAATACGGCCGTCCGGGACCGTAGTGCGAAACAGATTAGCTCGCTGCAGATGGTATTTCAAAATCCGTTTGATACCTTGAACCCAAGCCACAGTGTTGGCGGACAGATTTCACGCGTTATCAAAAAATTCGGCGTGGAGACAGACAAAAAGAAGATATTTGACCGTGTCATGAATCTGCTGGATACGGTTAAACTACCCAAGGATTTCTATTTCCGCAAACCCAGGCAGCTGTCGGGCGGACAGAAACAGCGGGTCGGTATTGCGCGCGCATTTGCCGGAAACCCGAGTATGGTGATCGCCGATGAGCCGGTCTCCGCGCTCGACGTCTCTGTCGCGGCGGCGGTGACAGAGCTGCTGATGGAGATTCAACGCGAGCATAAAACCACGCTGCTTTTCATCAGTCACGATCTGAGTGTGGTGCGTTACCTGTCGGATCGCATTGTGGTAATGTATCTCGGACATATTCTTGAAAGAGGCACCACGGAACAAATCTTCGCTCCACCCTATTCCCCTTATACCGAGGCGCTGTTATCAGCGGTGCCGATTGCCGATCCCGAAGTGACCAAGCGCGAAATCGTGCTGGAAGGAAACCTGCCGAGCGCAATGGACCCTCCGAAAGGCTGCCCATTTTGTACGCGCTGCCCGCGGAAAATTGGCGACATTTGTGATAATGAGATGCCGCCGGAGCAGGTCGTGGTAGATCGGCACGTCATCAAATGTCATATACCGATCGAAGAGTTAAGCAAGGTGGAGCCCGTAATCCATGTGCCGGATGCTTCAGAGCGTCTCCAAAAGCCGGCGGCGGTCGGTCAATAAGTAGGTGCTGAAATTGATAAAAGTTTTTCAAAATCGATTTTCAGTCCATTCATTTGACCGTAACCACCGGGCATGGCGCATTCAGGATGACATACTGAGCGGTGGAACCGAAGATTAATTTGCCAACTTTTGATCTTCTTCTAACTCCGATAATGATTTCATCAATAGCGTTGTCTTTCGCGAATTGAACCAGATCTTCTCCTGGAGACAGATAATTAACGGATGCATGTGTCTCACATGAAATATCATCTAGGTTGAAGGTTGTTCTTAGATATTCCAGCTTGCCTTCCGCTTTATCAATATCTTCTTTTTGCAACGTATGGCTTTGTTCCAGTGAGGTTACAATAAAAATATCTCCCTTAAATGCATTTGCATGTTTTTGGGCCATCTTCAGAGCGTCTTCGGCTACCTTAGAACCGTCGTAGCCCACTAGAATCTTCATCTTTTTTCTCCTTGGTTATCATTATATAAGGAAATGACGATACCGATTGTTATATTAGAGTTTATCGCTGCCTGCCGTGCCGTATGGGAAAAGCTGCCATGCAGAGACGTAGGGCAGGCAATTTTAGAGTGTTGATGCATCGAGCGATTCTGTCTTGTTTTCAACAATCGTATCAGAATCTATTGCGGAAAATATAGTAAACTTAGATCCAGCTGTCAACTCGTGATGTGGACACCTTTTTTGCGTAACGACAAGGGGTGGGCGTTCATGAGATTCGGTAAAATGATCACAAAGGAGAGATTAATATGGGGAAAAAACTGTATGATATCGTTATCGTTGGCGGCGGTATCGTGGGCTCATCCACGGCCTACAATCTGATGCGTGCGGACAACAGACTCAACGTGGCTGTGGTGGAGATGGATCCAAGCTACACACGGGCGTCGACCGCCCTGTCGATGGCCAACGCCCGCATCCAGTACAGTTTAAAAGAGAACATCCAGATATCGCAGTATACGTTTGAGGTGCTGAATAATTTCGAGGAAACCATGTCCGTTGGCGAGGATAGACTGAACATCGCCTATCGCCGCGAGGGAAATTTATTCCTTTTTGACGAAAGCAGCAGCCCTGCAGCCAGGGAGGCCCTGGAATTACAGAAAAGCCTGAATTGCCGGATAGAGTGGTGGACGCCTGATAAAATTGAGCAGCACTACCTGCTTTATGACATGTCCGGATTGGTAGGCGGGACCTTCGGGTCTCAGGACGGTCACTTTGATGCCTACACGGTGCTTATGGGGTACAAGGCCAAGGCCAGGTCACTGGGTGCAGAATATATCCATGGCGAGGTAGTTGAACTCGTATCCAGCGAAGGGCACATCGCCGGGGTCAGGCTGAGGTCTGGAGAACGTTTGACATCCAAATTTGTAATCAATTGTGCCGGAGCATGGGCGGCCGGAGTAGCCCTGATGGCCGGGGTGAAGCTTCCCGTTGAACCGGTCAAGCGGCAGGTCTTCGCACTGGATCCGGCTGTGAAGCCCGATGGGCCGCTTCCACTGACCGTCCTGCCTTCAGGGCTCTATTTTAGAACCGAGACCGGTGGTCAGATTCTTCTGGGAAAGTCAATGGACGAGGATCCGGTCGGGTTCGATTTCAGCTGGGATGACAAACGGTTCACGGAAATACTCTGGCCTGAGCTGGCCCGGTTTGTTCCGGCCTTCGACACGCTCAAGCTTTTAAGGGGCTGGGCAGGGCTTTATGCGGTCAACACTCTAGACGGCAATGCCATTTTAGGCGAATGGCCGGAGATCAAGGGATTGTATCTGGCCAACGGCTTTTCCGGCCATGGACTCCAACAGGCACCGGCCGTGGGTCGATACCTGTCCGAACTGATTATCGGTCTACAGCCGGTTCTCGATTTGTCTATCTTCCGGCCTGAACGAATTCTTGAGAACAGGCCTTTAAATGAAGGGGGCCTCGTTTAAATTCCGATTGCCACTCCAAGAACTTAGGGTTCGCGCAGAAATAACTTCGCCCCCTACAAAAAGCTCTTCATCTTTTATACTATTTGTATAGCTATACATTTTTCTCTCCTTTCGTTGAGAAATGATAAAAAAACCTTTTTTTATTCAGCAAATGTTGTAAATTCCACAGTATCTCACAAGATATCATGCGGTAACCTGAGCTACAAATGCCTATCCCGCTTACAGCGAGGCTAAATTGCTTAAAATTAAGGATGTTAATCATTTTCATTAAATAGATAGGATTCCAATTCTTGTCATCAAGAATCGAGCATCGGCCGCAAATGTCATAAACTGTATATTGCAAATATCGGCAACCAATTTTCGATACGACGGTGTTAAGCGCCAGAGGGGGGATTATGATTCAGACAGGTTCAACAGAAAAAAGATCTGTGTCGTTCCGGGTTCTGACCAACGACCAGATTGCAGAAATCAAGCGGGCTGCTTTCGAAGTGATGTCAAAGGTAGGCTTTAAGGTTTATCATGGAGGCGCCCGTAAAATGCTCAACCAAGCGGGAGCGCTTGTTAGCGATGAGATTGTTAAAGTTCCTGAATATGTCGTGAACGAGTGTCTCAGAACGGCGCCCAAGGGCTGGACAGTTTATGATCGAGAGGGAAAACGGGCTATGGAAGTAGAGGGTCGCAAAAGCTACTATGGCACTTCCACTGCCAGCCCGAACACCAAAGATGCATTGAGCGGTGAAATTCATCCGACCCGCGTGGCCGATATTGCCATTGGGGCCAAAGTTGCCGACGCGCTGATGAACATCGACTGGGTCATGCCGATGGGTTCTGTTCAGGATGTGCCTCCCACGGTCGCCGAATTGTACGAATTCGAAGCTGCAGTGACCCATACCACCAAGCCGATTGTTTTTCTAGGATATACCGCCCGGGGTGTTGAGATGGTTTATGAGATGGCGATCGAGGTGGCCGGCGGGATCGAAAACTTGCAGCAACGGCCTTTTCTCATTTTTTATCCGGAGCCGATCTCACCGTTTGTCTTTCCGGCCGATGTGATTGATCGTTTGTTTATCTGCGCCGATTTGAATATGCCTCAAATACAAGGCCCGACCACCCAATTTGGCGCTACGGGCCCTGTCACTCTGGCCGGGGCCGTTGTTCAAGCCCTGGCAGAATCTCTGATGTGTCTGGTTCTGGCCCAGCTGCGCAAACCGGGCTGCCCCTGTGGCCTCGGTTGCAATTTCAGTGTATTTGATATGACCACAGGTCTTCTATCGATCGCTGCACCGGAAATGAGCCTCGCCCTTGCGGCTCAAGCCGAGGTGGCGCAGTCCTTCGGGTTACCCTCATGGGGCCTGGCCGGGGCGACCGACGCTAAATTGATAGATGCGCAGGCCGGATCCGAATCTGCATTCTCCATCCTGGCCCAGGGTTTGGCCGGCCTTAACCTGATCCATGACGTCGGATATATGGACAACGGTATGGTTTGCTCTGCTGAACAGTTAGTTCTGGGGGACGAGAATATCGGGATGGCAAAACGTTTTATACGAGGAATTGAGGTCAACAGTGAAACCCTGGCCCGTGAAGTGATTGAGAAGGTCGGACCCGGAGGGCATTTTCTCAATGAAGATCACACATATGACCATTTCAAAAGCGAGCTCTGGACGCCTACCCTTATGACAAGAGAGGCCTATGAGGATTGGCAAAGTCAAGGGGCCAAAGATATGGCCGGTCGGATTCAGGAAAAACTCCGGGTTATATTGAAAAACCATGAAGCACCCCCCCTTTCGGACAAAACATTGGCCGCTTTGAACCAAATTAAACAAAAGGGTGAGAGGGAACTGGTTAAAAAATGACCCGACTTTCACCTAAACTTTATGGTTTAAACCGGTCGACCCTTTTTTGAATCTCCTGTTGCTTTTTTTCCCCGACCAAAGGTGGCTGGTGGTTTTTGAGTATCTCCAAAAGCCGCTGGTGTGCCCGCGTCAAAAGACTCGAACCACCAGATTTTTCCCAATCTTCAAATCCCATCCGATTGAGAAGCGCCGGACGCCACTGGGTTTTTCGGACATGTTTGAGTGTGTGTTCATGGGTCAGAAAATGACCTTTTGGGCCGGTTTCCCGAATCACATCGATGGCCATTTCTTCTCTAGTCACCGGGATGCCGCGTTGCATTCTGCGGACCTGGTCGATGAGCTCATCTGAAATTACGATCATTTCGAGGCTCCCGGTTCGTCCGAAATCGAGGTATCCGACGTCATGATTGAGATTGGAGCCGGCAAAAGCAGCCAGAAAAGTAAGAAGCCCGGCTTCAAAAGTGGCCTGTTCATCCGGAATCTGTGAGTCGCTCGTTCCGGCATATCCCCAGTTGGGCAGATGATAATAATGGCTCATTTCAGTCATGGCCATATATGCGAGGTAGTACTCCGGTGCGTTGTAAGAACACTCTCCGGTCACCATATCCAGCACCGCTGGGCCCATTCCCATCAGAAAAGGAGCGCCTTTTGCCTTTAACTGATGTATCACCAGTCCGCAAAAACACTCTGCCAAGCCTTGAACCACATGACCGGCGAGGGTCATCGGCGCGGTGGAGCCAGCGATGGGGGCCGGAGAATATATCACCGGGATCGCTTTTTCAGCACAAAATAAAAGTTTATCGAGACTGGAAAACGGATGCTTGAGTGGGCTGATCGGTTCTGCATAATGAATAAAATAGGGCTTTACCCTCAGCGCTTCTTCGCTTTCTCTGATGATCTTGGCAATGTTCCACATTTCATAGAGGTCATCCCGACACTCTGCGGTGCAGACGATCGGTTTTATCGAGCTTTCGACCATGGCCTGAAAGCTCGCAAGGTACGCCCGCCCGGGAGAAATATCCGATGGATGCGCAAAAGACATGATAAAATCAATATTTCCCAAAGCATCACTGACCTTTGCGGCTGTTTTGACGTTTTTGAGGACACAGGGGTGGCGGACCATTTTTTGTGAATCGAGTGAATAGATCAGATCTGACCCGGTACCGAAATAAGATCGACGATCCCCGAGATCCATTGCAAGACTGCCTTCACGGTTCCAGATCTCAATATTTTCCGGCGCACTCTCTACCGCTTTTTCCACCAATGTCGCGGGTATCCGAACCATTTGGTTCTCCGAGATCGAACAGCCGGCCTTTTTTAGCAGCTTCAAAGCTTCCCCATGAAGAATCTGCATCCCGGTCTCATTTAAAACCTCCAGGGCGCCTTGATGAATTTGGTCTTTATCCTCTGAGGATAAAAATGACAATTGTGGTTTAAAGCCGATATTCTCCAACGCCATGATCGTGGACTTCCTTAATTTAATTTTCGTGGTTCTTTTTCTATTCTCTCGAACCCCCGACCCCTTGAATCCCAATGATTCGACCGAATTTTTAGATGACGTTCCACATTTGTGTTTAAAGATTGTGTTCGGTCGCTTTTTTAGGCAGCAGATTTCGCGGGGCAAGGTGAAGGGAAAAGGCTCAGTTCTTCCAATTTTCCTCTGGTGGGGACTCCTTCCCCATTCCATCCCATGAGATGATAGAACTCCTGCTTCATCGGTTCCATCCATTCTCGGGGCTTTGACGGTTTTCTTCCGGAATTATATTCTTTATCAAAAAACATATCAGGGAGTCGATCGTCTTTACTTCCGGCACCCTGTCGAAGATTAAAAAGTCTTTCCAGATTGATGATCCTTTCACCGATCCGAAAGAGTTCAGATCCGTTTATTGGTTGGCCGGTCAACGCCGAAACCAGCTCTGCTTCAGATTCAAGGTCAAACTTGCAGATGAGACATAGCGCCGGCACCTTGCAAAGGCCGAGGCTGTCCAGAACAACGCCAACAATCATCGCCCGTCTGACCAGAAGGGCTTTTCCCTTGATCGACTGCAGGTTTACCGCCTCAGGTGTGCCAAACTCTCTGTCCGCTTTTTCCGGTAGCCATTTGTATTCCAGGGTCGCATAAATATCATTAAAATCCGCTCCCCGGCTGGCCACCGCATACCCGAGGGCGGTTCCCATGATGCTGTAGGGATGGTACCCCGACATTTCCAATCCTTTGACATGCGCCGCAAACCGTTCAGACCCTCTGCCGATGACCTTTGCGGCATTCCGGACGCCCTGTGAAAGAATTGCGCCGAATCCTTCACGTGAGCCTATCTGGCGAATCAGGGTTTCCATCGCTTCTCCGTTTCCCCAAGAAAGATCGATACCGCCGGTATCGACCAGGGTCAGAATGCCCCGATCATATAGATCCATGGCAAAGGCAATTGAATTCCCGGTGGAAATGGTGTCGATCCCGAGGCGGGAACAGAGATTATCGAGATAGACCAGGGTTTCCAGATCGCGCAGGCCGCATTTGGACCCCAAAGACAACATCGATTCAAACTCGGGTCGGATCGCTTTACCGCCTTTAAATCTTTTATTTTTGAATTCAAGTTCAGCCTTGCACTGCACAGGACAACGCAAGCAACCGCGAGTCCGGGTTATATTTTTTTCAAGGTGTTTACCATCGATTTGAGCCGCTGCATCAAATCGATTTTCCCTGTAGTTGTGGGTTGCCAGTATTCCCAATTCATTCGCCCACTGGACGTATCCAGCACCGCCGTATCTGGAAGTCGCTTCAAAATGGGGTGAGTTTTTTATTTGCAAAACATATTGCTTGGCCGCTTCGTGGGCCTTGTGATTCGAAACAAAAAGTCCTTTTTTCTTTTGAGCCTGAACCGCGATCGCTTTGAGGTTTTTTGACCCCATTACCGTTCCCATACCGGTTCGGCCGGCGGCGTGATCGCGATCGACCATCATGCACCCGAACAGGGCCCCGTTTTCAGCGCCGGGCCCTATGGCGAGAGTTTTTACCTTTTTATGGCCATTGGAGGCCTTGATCCGATCCTGGGTCTCCCAGGTATCCAGTCCCCAAAGCGGCCTGGCGTCTCTGATTTCCACGGTGTCACCGTCGATCCAAAGATATACCGGTTCGATTGATTGCCCCCGAATGATCAGGGTCTGGATGTTGCATGACCTGAGTTCAGCGCCAAAATCCCCTCCTACATTAGAGCTGCCCAAAAGACCGGTCTGAGGTGATATGGCGTTGATATTCATCCTCGAGGCAGCGGGCGCCGCTGTTCCGGTGAGGACGCCATCTGAAAAAATAAGAATATTTTCAGGTCCCAGCGGATCGACGGTGGGAGAGAGATGATGAAAAAGATACCACACATTAAAGCCCCGTCCACCCAGACACTTCCATATCAAATCTTCGGGGAAGGGTGAAAAACACCATCTCTTATTTGTTAAATCGATATCGAGTATTCGTCCGAGTATCTGCATAATCTGTAAAACCGTTCTTTCTTAATTTATGAATGAGTATATAAAACAGTCCGTATAGGGTAGTTTCAAAACTTTCTAGTTTGTCCAAGGTCAAGGAAGGCAAAAAAATAACCACAGGAAAACATTGAGTATTTTGAGGATTAAAATTTGAGCCTGACGCAGAGATTGGGCTACATAAGACGTTTTGTAATTGCCTCTTGGTAAAAGCCACTTACTATAGTCAAAAATTCCCTTGTGTCAACAGAGAAACGCTTTGTTTCACCGTTTGTCCGCACCGGTTTAATACCATAGAGATTATCGGAGTTTTCCGACCTTCTCTTCCACCGCCTTGAGGATTTTTCCACTTTTTATCAGTTGCTTTACTGTTGCGATATCGTTGGACAGAATTCGATCCTTTTCCATGTGGGTGACCGCTTCCCGGATCACTTGATAAGCGGCAAGGGTTCCCTCCCCGGGTTTTTGGTTAGTAAACAGATCCATGGCCTGGGCGCCGCATAAAAGTTCGATGGAAATCACCTCTTCGGTGTTTTTAACGGTGTCTCTCGATTTTCTGGCCGAAAGGTTTCCCATCGATACATGATCTTCCTTGTTGGCGGAGGTCGGAATGGAGTCGACGCAGGCCGGATGAGAAAGTATTTTGTTTTCTGAAACCAGGGCAGCAGCAGTGTACTGAGCTATCATGAATCCGGAATTGAGACCGCCGTCACCGATCAGAAAAGCCGGAAGGCCGCTCAAGTGGGGATTGACCATCCGTTCGATTCGCCTCTCGGAAATATTGGCCAGCTCGGAAACGGCTATGCAAAGAAAGTCCAGGGCCATCGCAATCGGCTGACCGTGAAAATTTCCGCCAAGCAAAAACTCTTCGGAATCCTGAAAAAAGAGCGGATTGTTGGTTGAGGAGTTCATTTCGATTTCCACCACCTTCCGGGTGTAGGCGATGGCATCTTTGCTGGCGCCATGCACTTGAGGTGAACACCGCAGGGTGTACGCATCCTGAACCTGGGAGCAGTCTTTGTGAGAGGTGATGATTTCGCTGTTTGAGGTGATTCGTCTCATGTTATCCGCGGCCGCCGCCTGTCCTGGATGGGGTCTGACCTGCTGAATTCTGGGATCGAATTCGGTTCGGCTCCCCATCAGCACCTCAAGACTGATAGCGGCCGCGATATCGGCGGTTTTGGCTAAACACTCGGCATCATGGGTTGCCAGCCCGCCGATGGCGGACATCACCTGTGTGCCGTTTACCAGGGCAAGGCCTTCACCGGCCTCGAGATGGATTGGCCGCAATCCGCAAAGCTTTAATGCGTCTGCGCCGGAGACGCGTTGGCCCTTGTAATATGCATCACCCAGACCGATCAGAACAAGGGCGAGGTGAGCCAGGGGCGCCAGGTCCCCGCTTGCCCCCACCGATCCTTTTTCCGGGATAACCGGGTAGATTTCGCGATTGATCAGTTCCACCAAGGAGGTGGTTGTTTCCAGCCGGATCCCCGAATGTCCCCTGGCAAGATCTTTGATTCTTAAGGCGATAGTCGCCCGGACCGTCTCTTCGCCAAGTATATCACCGACACCCGCCGCATGGCTCATCAAGATATTTTTCTGCAACTGACGGATGTCGTTTTTGGAAATGCGGACATCGCTCAAGGCGCCGAACCCGGTGGTGACCCCATAAATTGTTTTTTCCTCCTTAACCCATTGGTCGATCAGTTTCCGGCCGCCCATGATCCGGTTTTTTGACTCTTTTGATAGTTTTACCAAAGCGCCTTGTCGTGCAATGGCGACCAGATCCTCCAGTGTCATACCGTCGTATCCAAGAGAAATTTCTTTCATGATCATTTTTCCTCATTTTTCATTCTTTATGACTTTATCAGTGAAGAAAATAAAGTTATACTTAAAAGACTTTAAAAAGAATACCCGATAACATATCTATAGACAGCCCAATTGGCAGACGATTTATTTAGAAAATAAAGAAGGAATGAAAACAAAAAGCACTTTACATCAACTCCAAAACCCGGGCAAGTGGCATTCAAAGATTTTGTGTTCAATTTTTGAACAATAAAACAATAGATGCATAGCCATAGTTAGGGTAGATGGGTTTGCGTCTTGACATTTGAGAATTTTGCCTAACTTTAAAGATTAAAACGGCTGGAAGGGCCTTTTCCCCGCCTTAGACCCCTGCGGAAGAAGAGGGCTTTGTCAGGAAAAATGCCCCTCGCATGGTGACGGGCATCGATAGATTGCAGCAGTACGTCAGCCGGCTGTGAGACAGATTAGGGGTAATAAATTCCAAAGGGTATACACTATTTTATCATAAGGAGGGAAAATGGCTGCTTACCTTATAGGTCATATTACAATTAAAGATCCTATTTTGTGGAAAAATTATGTCGACGGCGTCCAAAAATCTTTAATCCCCTTTGGAGCAGAACTCATTTTCCGGGGAAAGCGTGCAACAGTCCTTGCCGGCGAGCATCCTTATCATCATGCCGTTGTCATAAAATTTTCGGACCAATCTGCCATACAAAATTGGTATAATTCCGAAACCTACCAAGACTTGATTCCCATCCGTGATAAGGCTGCTGATGTCGCGATTATAAGTTACGATTCTTGAGTAATTTACTGCCGATCATTGCTTCAATTAAAGCCATTTTGGATGGGGTGGCTATTCATTAAGCAATGTTCTGCCCAAAGGAGGGGAAAATGAGTCTATGTGTCAAAAATAATGTTTACTGGGTCGGTAAAATCGATTGGGAGATTAGAAAATTCCATGGCGACGAGTATTCTACCCATCGGGGATCGACCTACAATCCATACTTAATTAAAGAGGAAAAAGTAGCCTTGATCGATACGGTTTGGGCGTCTTTTTCGAAGGAATTTATAACCAATCTTGTCAAGGAAATCGACCTTAAGAAAATTGACTATGTGATAGCCAACCATGCAGAGATCGATCACAGCGGTGCGCTTCCGGAATTAATGCAATATATTCCCGACACGCCAATATATTGTACGAAAAATGCCGTCAATTCATTGAAGGGACATTATCATCAGGATTGGAATTTTAATGTTGTGAAAACCGGCGATCGTCTGAGCTTGGGGCCAAAAGAACTGATTTTCATTGAAGCCCCGATGCTCCATTGGCCGGACAGCATGTTTTGCTATTTGACCGAAGATAATATTCTCTTTAGCAATGATGGGTTCGGGCAGCACTATGCTTCCGAATATATGTTCAATGATCTTGTTGATCAATCGGAGTTGTTCAGTGAGTGTATTAAATATTATGCGAATATACTAACCCCCTTCAGTCCCATGGTTATTAAAAAGATAAAAGAAGTCCTCGGCTTCAATCTCCCCTTGGATTTCATCTGCACCAGTCACGGGGTAATATGGCGGGATAACCCCGGGAAGATCGTTGAACAGTACCTGGAATGGGCTGGTAATTATCAGGAAAACCAAATTACCATTATTTATGATACCATGTGGAACGGCACTCGAGTGATGGCCGAAAATATTGCCAAGGGAATACAAAACAGCGATTCAGAGGTCAACCTAAAGCTATTTAATTTGTCGAAAACAGATAAGAACGATGTTATCACTGAAGTCTTCAAATCCAAAGCAATTCTAGTCGGGTCCCCAACTATCAACAGGGGAATCTTGGTTTCGGTTGCCGGTATTCTTGAAATGATAAAGGGGCTAAAATTTAAGAACAAAAAAGCGAATGCATTCGGTTGTTATGGGTGGAGTGGAGAATCGGTCAAGATTATCAATGCGTTATTAAAGGGATCCGGATTTGATGTTGTCGGTGAAGGTTTGAGAGTAATGTGGAATCCCGATAGTGAAAGTATGGCAAAATGTTTTGAATATGGAAGACAATTTTCTTTAAATGTTTCTGTTTAGAAGAAGGGTAGATCATTGAACGATCAGGGGGCCAACCACTCGTTTTCACTAATTATTTATTTCGTTGCCACGCTTTGGGCGGTGGAGGCGGTTAATTTTTTAACCGGTTACGAGCTTATCAGGTGGGGCATACTCCCAAGGACCGTGAAAGGCCTTGTGGGCATACCCCTTAGTCCTTTCATTCATACCGGTATAATGCATCTTATTTTGAATACGGGCCCCATCATCATCCTTGGCGGCCTCATCTGTTGGCGAGGCAAATGGATATTCCTGGAAGTAACATTCTTCATCATTTTGGTCGGTGGATTGGGGTTATGGATAATCGGAAGATCATCCTATCATGTAGGGGCAAGTGGTTTAATTTTTGGATATTTTGGATACCTGGTTTCGAGGGGAATCTTTAAAAAGAGCATCAGTTCGCTCATCGTTTCTTTAATTACTGTTTTTGCCTATGGTGGTTTAATATGGGGTCTACTGCCCACATACTACTGGATTTCATGGGAGGGCCATCTTTGTGGATTCGTAGCTGGTATTGTTGCCGCGCGGTTTGAACGATCCTGAACCTAACCTTCTAGACAAAAAACCGCTGCTTCTCTTTTGGCGCCATGCACTCGGTTTTAGATTTTCTATTCACGAGCATTTCGCGCATCGATTCCAACTTTGAATCGATGTCATCATCTGTCTGTTCAGGATCGTGGTGGAACAGGTGGAGATGTTTTACCCTCGCTCGCTCGGCCAAACCCGCAACTTCGCTGATGGAGGAATGTCCCCAACCGATTTTGGTTTCATATTCTTTATCACTGTAAGTACAATCGGTTATCAGGATATCTGCGTCCAATACGAACTTTTTTAATTTGCCATTGTAGTTTTCGTTGAAGAACCGGCTTGATTTTGGGTAGATTTCATTGTCAGTGACATAACAGATGGATCGATCCTTATAAGTCACACGATACCCCAGGCAGTGGCCGGGATGGTTGAGGAGCATGGTCTGTACTTTTATCCCGTCGATTTCAAACTGTTCTTCCGTCAGATCATGAAAATAGGTCCTCGAACCCAACTCTCTTATTCGAATGGGGAAAAACATGCCATCCATTTGTGCTGAGATCAGTTCGCGCATTTTGACTTCGTTTTGGGACGGGCCACAAATCTCAAATTCATTGCCCTGCATATAAAGGGGCGTAAAAAATGGCAAAGCGTTTATGTGATCCCAGTGAGGGTGGGAAATAAAAATCTTTGCTTCTATCCTTGAGCGCTCCCTGGCCATGAGATGCTCGGATAGGAGCATAATTCCTGTCCCTGCGTCAAAAATGAAAAAATTGCCCCGGGTAAACTCAAGGCTGATACAAGACGTATTTCCGCCGTATTTCAGCGTTTTTTCACCGGGAACCGGTATGGTGCCCCGGACACCCCAATAATTCAGTTCGATCCAGTCGTCGATGATTCTTTCTAGCCGGCCCAATAATTTTGCCACCTCCACCGGTTTGGTGATAAAATCATCGGCTCCCAGTGCCAACGCATGCTGGCGATCATACTCGTAAGTTTTCCCGGAAATCATGACAATTTTCATTTGATCCAGGGATTGTTCCACCTTTAACCGTTTGCAAAGCTCAAAACCATCGATTTCGGGCATCATAATGTCGAGAAGGACACAATCGGGTTTTTTTTCAATAATTTGCGGCAGGGCCGCCACACTAGAGGTGTTTCGGAACACCGTGTGGCCGTCTGTTTTTAGCACGGTGGAAAACAGCTCTATGATGTTTGGGTCATCATCAACCAAAAAAAATCGATATTTTTTTCCCATGAAGCACTCCAAACAAGTCGGCTTTTTGTTTTAACTGTCAGATTAGTTTAGAAAAATTTAGATCGATTGTCAATAAATTAACTCTCGGGATCGAGTGAGAGCCCCCCCCTTGATGGAGCGACCCACAAAATTACTGCGAATAGGGAGATCATTTGCAAAAAGGGGGCGAGTGATTATCTTTTGGTGTGATGAGGGTGGACCACTCTCAATAAACCCATGAGAGGAGAATCACCATGGATATGAAAAAACACAAATATTTAGCCTTGATCGGCTTTTTATCGATAATTTTGCTCACCGGATGTTCGAGTTATGGAACACTTAGATATCATTCCGAATCCGGAGAAAATATAAGCATTGAAGATCTGATAGCGAATTCGAATAACTATCATATTTACTATTCAGGATATGCGGAGAACAATTCGTCCGGCATTATGTTTGATCCGAAAAATGACACCAAAACCCTTTCTCCAAGTCGTCGATGGATCAAGATAGAGGGCCGTGAAAGGGTATCGGAGGTTGTGAGTTGGATCATGATCTATGAATATCCGGGCAATGCGCCTGCCCTGAGAAGCATCCATGGGCCTGATGGTCAGCTATATGGATATCTGTTTACCGGATGGTATCATGCGGTCTTTAAAGTCGTTGATGAGAAGACGCTCTTTGCCTATGATTTACCGCAACCACCGCACTACTATTATGGCCCTTCAGAAAGAGAGATCGGAAGAAGCAACTAGGCGCCATTGTTCGGCCCCGGGCGTTGAGCATGTAAATCGTTGATGAAAAACCTGCTGGACAATTAACACTCAAGTTTCGCACCTCTGATTTTACCATGACCCGGCATTCGGCGTGGGGCGAATGTGAAGCGCCGGTCAATTGGGGGCGTGAAACTTGAGCCAAATAAAATCTCTCGCTAAGGCGCAAAGACGCCAAGATCTTTTCTTTATTTTTCCTTTGCGCACTGTGCCAGCCATGGAGCTGTATAACCTAGAAACTAACTGAGGTATAATTTACAGATTTTTCGAAAATGATGACCGTGAATCGCAAATGTGACTGCGAGTGAGAGGAACGCCGGGCGTCGAAAAAGCGTCCACAACAAAAGCCGCCAATACTGAAACCGTTCCTTTCCAAAAATGCCGAGACGGATCCCGGAACGAAAAAAAGCCATGAATCGCTGAAAATCCATCGATGCTTCAAACCTTGGCGCTTTATACTCTCGCAAAAAAACCTTAACCCGTTGATAATAGTGCCGAGGGGAATAGATGTAACGAATGATGTTCCGATACCCCTCGTGCAGCGCTTGAAGGTCCATTTGAGTGATGATGTTTGTCGTACCGTCAGTATCACCCGACATCTGGCCGAGCAAACGACCCTCTTTTTTAAGACGTTCATAAAGCCGTGTGCCCGGAGGCGCCTGAAGCAAGCCGACCATGGCCGTCACGATACCACTCTTTTGGATAAAATCAATCTGCCGCTGGAATATGGATGGAGTGTCACTGTCGAATCCCACGATAAAACCGCCCTGAACCTCTAAACCGGTCCTCTGGATGCATTTTACGCTATCGACCATGTCACGATTTTTGTTCTGTTTTTTATTGCATTCCATCAGGCCTTTTTCGTCAGGCGTTTCGATTCCAATAAAGACGGCATCAAACCCAGCCTCGAACATCATCTCCATCAACGGCTCGTCATCCGCCAAATTTATGGAAGCTTCGGTGTTGAACGGGATCCCCTTTTTGCCTTTCTGCCATTCGATTAATGCGGGCAGGAGCTGGGTTTTTAAATATTTTTTGTTGCCGATGAAATTGTCGTCTACAAAAAAGACCTGGCCACGCCATCCCAGGTCATAGAGAATATCGAGCTCTTCGATTATCTGCTCCACTTTTTTGATCCGTGACCTATGCCCGAAAAGCGCCGTCACATTACAGAATTCGCAGTTAAACGGACAGCCTCTCGAAAACTGGATACTCATGGATGCATATCTTTTCATATCGATCAGTCCCCACAGGGGAGGTGGGGTCTTCTCCATGTCGGGCAATTCAGATGTCTGGTAGAAACGCCTGGCACATCCTTGTTCCAGATCACTTAAAAAGGGCGGGAGGGTCAATTCAGCTTCATTCAGCACGAAATGATCCACCTCTTCAAACTGGCTATATTCACTGGTAAATAGGGGGCCACCTGCGATAACCTTCAACCCGGCTTTCTTACACGTGGAAATGACTTCCTGGGAGGATGTTCTTTGCACCACCATGGCGCTGACAATGGCATAATCTGCCCAGGCCAAATCTTTTTCAGTCAGCCGGGTTACGTTCAGATCAATCAACCGCTTGGACCACTGTTCGGGGAGCATCGCTCCCACGGTGACCAGACCCAGCGGGGGAAGTGCAGCTTTTTTCCGAATGAATTTCAATGCATACTTATAGCTCCAGAAGGTGTCTGGAAATTTCGGGTAGATCAGCAGAACTTTCACTGTAGATTCATTGGGCAACGTTCGATTTGTTATTCGGGTACCATTTTCCAATTGATGCACTCCTCAAATTTGTCTGTCGGGCATTTTTTGAAATCGTTCTCTTCAAAGGTATCTTTATCTGCAATTAAACGAAAATTAGTATTTGTAGCCCACTTTGTGTAACGGGGTCAAGAGATTAAATTGATTTGTAAATAAGCTTTTTATCTTTCATCGAAATTTCAAGATTGATAATATTTTTTTCAATTGGTAAAGATGATACAAAATGCGGTCCGGCCTACAATAAAAACCGTTGCAAAGGAGCAATCGATGTATCTCGTAACCGCAAGTGAAATGCAGGAGATGGACAGGAAAACCATCGAGGAATTTGGGCTGCCCGGCAGGGTTCTGATGGAAAATGCCGGAAAAGGTGCAACGCAAATTTTCCTCAGACAGTTTGACTACCTTTCCAACCGAAAAGTGGGGGTCCTTGCGGGCCGGGGAAACAACGGCGGAGACGGTTTTGTCATCGCCCGCTACCTGGCCCAAAAAGGCGTTGGAGTCACGGTTTTTCTCCTGGCACACAGAAGCCATGTCAAAGGGGATGCTGCCGAAAACCTTAAACTCTTAACGCCCCTCGATATTTCGGTTATCGAGCTGCCGGATCAAAAATCGTTTTCAAAGCCTATTAAAATAAATATCCTTCATCAGGACATCTTGATTGATGCCATACTTGGAACCGGGTTAAAATCGGATGTAAAAGGATATTTTAAAAAGATTATCGAGTTTGTCAACGGACTAAATAAGCCGGTCTTCTCGGTCGACATCCCCTCTGGCCTCAATTCAGACACCGGCCAACCCTGTGGTGTATGCATCCGCGCGCATACCACCGCAACCTTCGCATATCCTAAAACCGGTCATGTTCTTTACCCGGGAGCAGATTATTCCGGAAATCTTGAATTGGTTGATATTGGAATCCCCCCCCATGTGGCCGAGGAAGTCTCCCCTGGGCAACACCTCCTCACGCCTGAGCTGATTCGAACCTACATTCAGCCCCGGCCATCTGATGCCCACAAAGGAAACGCCGGCCATCTTCTGGTAATTGCAGGCTCTGAGGGCAAAACCGGTGCAGCGGCGATGACCGCCGTATCTGCCATGCGAGTCGGTGCGGGTCTGGTTACCCTGGGAATACCCCGAAGCTTAAACAGAGTTTTAGAAACCCAGTTGGTGGAGGTAATGACGTGTCCGCTTCCTGAAACAGAAACCGGTGTGCTCGATGAATCCTCATTCGATACAATCCAGGGTCTTCTTTCCGGAAAAAAATGCCTCGCTATCGGCCCCGGCCTCGGCACTTCGATTGGTACCGGTAAACTTATTTACAAAATCCTCCGACAGAGCCCGATCACGATTGTCATTGATGCGGACGGCCTAAACCATCTGGCTGAACATATTGAAATGCTAAAAGATATAGGACCTTCCGTTATATTGACCCCACACCCGGGAGAGATGGCACGTCTTATGCAAATCAGCGTTAGCGCCATCCAAATAGACCGCATCAATTGTGCCCGGAGCTTTGCAACAAAATTTAATGTGCATGTGGTGCTCAAAGGTGCAAAGACGGTCATTGCTCACCCGGATGGACGAGTTTTTATCAACCCCACCGGTAATCCGGGAATGGCTTCGGGTGGTATGGGAGACGTACTTACCGGCATGATCGGGGGGTTCGTGGCCCAGGGCTATCCAACAGAATCCGCCACCCATCTGGCGGTCTTCATCCATGGTTCTGCCGGAGATTTTCTTGCAAAAAAAAATGGGCCGATCGGTTATCTTGCCACGGATGTGATGAAAGCACTGCCAAATCAGATTAGAGATATAGCGGTGGGTATTTGATACGGTTCACAACCCATTCCCTCGATGAAACCCACGCATTGGGTCAACGGATCGGCAAATCCTTTTCAAATGCAATGGTTATCGCTTTAACCGGCGATCTTGGCTGCGGGAAAACCTCCCTAGTGCAAGGGATTGCCAAAGGGCTTGATATTTCAGATGATTATTATATTACCAGTCCAACTTACACGTTTATAAATGAATACCCAGGACGATACCCGCTGTTTCATGTTGACCTTTACCGCGTTGAGCATTCCGATGATCTGGAAAATATCGGTTTTGATGAAATATTGATGAATGATGCAATTGTGGCTGTTGAATGGGCGGACAAGCTCCCGAAAGATTTTCTTAAGGAGCATCTTCATGTCTGTTTTGAAACACTGGACGATACCTGTAGAAAAATCACCATTACACCCTATGGCAGCAAAGCGGTTGAGGTGATCGACCAATTAAAAAGGATGAAGGAGATTAAATGGGATTGATCGTTAAAAAATTCGGAGGCACATCGGTCGCAAATATTGATCGCATACGCAATGTCGCAAATCGAATAATAAAAACCTACGACCTGGGAAATAATGTGGTTGTTATTCTCTCTGCCATGGCGGGTGTGACCGACGGGCTGATTGATATGGCGAAGCAGATCACCGATACACCTGAAAAACGAGAACTCGATGTCTTGCTTTCGACCGGAGAACAAACCACAGCCGCCCTGTTGGCCATCACATTAAAATCGATGGACTATCCCGCCGTATCATTACTCGGCCATCAGGCGGAGCTTTTTACCGATCGGACCTTTGGCAACGCCCGTATTGTTGAAATCGGGGCCACACGGATAAAGAACCTTATTGAAAATCGCAACATCGTAATAGTGGCCGGATTCCAGGGTTGTGATCCGGAAGGGAATATTACGACGCTGGGACGGGGAGGATCGGACACATCTGCGGTGGCAATCGCTGCAGCCCTAAAGGCCGATGCATGTGAAATCTATACGGATGTGGATGGTATTTATACCACTGACCCCAATATTTGCAAGAAAGCCAAAAAGCTCGACAAGATTTCTTATGATGAAATGCTCGAAATGGCGAGCCTCGGCGCCAAGGTCTTGCAGATTCGATCGGTGGAATTTGCCAAAAAATATAACGTTCCGGTTCATGTAAGATCGTCATTTTCAGAAGAGGAGGGAACCATGGTGGTTAATGAAGATGCGGATATGGAGAGCGTGGTCGTCAGCGGCGTCACCTGCACAAAGGATGAAGCCCGGATCACCCTAAAAGGGGTCCAGGACACGCCGGGTGTGGCTGCGAAAATTTTTCTACCGATTGCAGAAGCAAATATTCTGGTGGACATGATTATTCAGAATACGCGTTCCGAAGGCCAAACCGATCTCACCTTCACCGTTCCGAAGGATTGCTTTAACGATGCGCTGGATATAGGAAAAAAGGTCGCTGATGAAATCGGTGCTGAAAACGTTTTCGGCGATGAAAATATTGCAAAAGTTTCTGTTACCGGTGTTGGTATGAGGAGCCACACAGGGGTTGCGTCAAAGATGTTCGCAGCACTGGCCAATGAAAACATAAATATTTTGCTGATCAGTACATCTGAAATCAGAATATCGTGCATCGTTGAGGAAAAATATGCAGAGCTATCGGTTCGGGCGCTTCATACCGCATTTGAGATAGACAAGATATAGTTTTTACCCCACACCGTTTATCAAAAACAAAAGAGCAGGTATGTTGCGAGTGGTTTTGCGATGAAAACGTTCACCACCAATCAGTTGATATTTGTCGTCATTTTGGGAATTGCAATCATAGGGATCTTTATTTACAGATCGTTCCACCCCTTTTAACCGATAAACGGATGAACACTCCGAATTTTGTTCATATCCGTTTGAGCGCTTGTTTGATTTCAGCTGCAATTTGTATTGCGGCGCTCCTTGGGTCCTTTGCCTCCCTTATCGGTCTTCCGATCACCAGATAGTCTGCACCGTTTAAAATGGCCTGTGCCGGAGTGGTAACCCGTTGCTGATCATCAGGCACGCCATCTATGGCCGGCCGTATTCCCGGCGTGACCCCGATAAAATCTTTTCCAAACGCATCTTTTATCATTCGCACTTCAAGCCCTGAGCATACCACACCCATGCACCCTGAACCCTTGGCCATGGCAGCTCTTTTCATGACTAGCTTCGACGCATCTGAATGAAACTCCTCCCTGAATCCTGCCGTATGAAGATCGGTGCCCGAAACACTGGTTAAAACAGTAACCCCAAGAACCCCAACGTCTCCACCACTCCCTGCTACAGCAGCTTCCAGCATCTGTTTCGTCTCACCACAGTGAACCGTTGCAAATGTGACACCCAAATCGGAGATGCTTCTCATTGCCCGCTTTACCGTTTCAGGAATGTCATGAAGTTTGAGGTCCAAAAAAACCTGCGTATCCCCCGAGCATTTGATCCATTCGATAATCTGGGGACCTGACCGGACAAAAAGTTCCAAACCGACTTTGAACATGCCCACAACATCGGAAAGAAGCGCGACATATTCCTTTGCAGCCGCCATGGACGGAACATCAAGTGGAAAGACAATATAATCCTTTGCAGGTCTCATCTATAATCTTGCGGACCGATTCCATTAAACCGATCAGATGCCTTCATAATGCTTTTCGATCCATTCCATGTATGCGCCGCTTTTAACTCTTTCGATCCATTCTTTATTTTCAAGATACCATTTGATTGTTTTTTTTAGCCCTGTCTCAAACGATTCTTCAGGCGCCCATTCCAATTCCGTTTCCAGTTTTGAGCAATCAATGGCGTACCTTCGATCGTGCCCTGGCCGATCCTTGGTAAAACAGATCAGATTTCTGCGTGGCCGACCATCTGACGGGGGAAGCATTTCGTCGAGGAGATCGCAAACCGAATTGACCACATCAATATTGTGCATTTCACACCGACCGCCGATGTTGTATGTTCCGCCACGTAACCCATATTTCATGATCATCCAAACCGCTCGGCAATGATCCTTCACATATAACCAATCCCTGATGTGGCGTCCGTCTCCATAGACCGGAAGCGGTTTCCCTTCAAGGGCGTTGAGAATCATCAGCGGTATCAGCTTTTCCGGAAACTGGAACGGTCCATAATTATTGGAACAGTTGGAAATGGTCATCGGCAGCGCATATGTTTTGTTATATGCCCGCACCAGGTGATCTGAAGCTGCCTTGGAAGCTGCGTAGGGGCTATTGGGTCTGTAGGGTGTATCCTCCACAAAAAAGCCTGACTCACCCAGGGTGCCGTATACCTCATCCGTACTCACATGATGGAACAGAACCATTTGGTCCTTTCTCATTTTTGCAAGCTCCAGCAGATTAAACGTACCGTCTATATTGGTCTTGATAAATGCGTCGGGTCGGGCAATCGACCGGTCCACGTGGGACTCTGCCGCAAAGTGACATATGGTATCGATTTCATATTTTTCAAATATGTTTGCCATGGATGCTCTATCGCAAATATCCGTCTTGATAAAATGATAGCGATCGGGAAATTGTTCTTCTATCTTTTTCAGGTTTTCAGGATTGCCTGCATAGGTCAGTTTGTCTACATTGACGACCTGCCCCGAAAAATCCGATTCTTTAAGCAGGTAATGAATGAAATTTGCCCCGATAAACCCGAAACCGCCTGTCACCAAAATGGTTTTCATATGTTCTTCTACTCTGAAATAATATTTAATGCACCCGGTTGAATATCGAGGGTAACCGGAAGAGTCCCAAGCTGTTCACCATCGACATCCAGAAGCACCTTCTGATCCGACGATGCTTCAACCTTTTTACCTGAAAGGGTTATCACCTTATCAACCTCTTTTATCTTACCATTGTATAGTTTCGGAAGATTTAAAAAAATCTCGAAAAGTCTCAAATCTCCGATAATCGTAACATCAAAGAGGCCATCATCAACAACTGCATCCGGAGCAACCCACATTCCACCCCCATGATACTGGCCGTTTGCAACTGCAACGTTCCATATAATGCATTCGCTATTAAAACTATCCCCAACTCTCAGGTGTATCTTTTTTTTTCCGTACAGAAATATGGAAACGAGCGTCGACCAAAGAAAAGAAAAAAAAGGGCCAAACATCTTTGTGGTCCTGTTGACACGGTTGACCACTTCGCCCCCCAATCCGAAGCTTGCTATATTGTGAAAGTAGCGGCAATTTTCACGTCCCTGATGATCCAGATAAAAAAGCCTGCCCAAATCGATGGTTTTATATTGGGCCGTGGCAATCAAATCGATTGCCTCTTTGATATCGGTAGGTATCCGAACGGTTTTGATAAAATCACACCCGGTTCCATTTGGAACCACGCCCAGAACCAAATCCGACCTGGCGGTGTCTTCAGTCTCCATGAGCCCATTGATCACCTCGTTCAATGTGCCGTCTCCACCGACACAGACCAGCCGTCTTGCCCTCTTTGAAACCGCTTTTTTCGTTAACGAAACGGCAGTTCCAGGGCCGGTTGTAATATACGTCTCGAAATGCCCCAGCCGATCCCGGGCGATCGCTTCAATGGCAGGCCACACCGATTCTGTTGAACCGTTTCCCGCAGCTGGATTGACGATAAAAGCAAAGTCAGAAGAGGACATCATCACCTTTTAATATAGTTTTTTCAGATCTGTTCATAGTCTAAAAATTTTCTTCCATAAAGCATTTTTTTCAATCACATGATCCCCATGCCAAGAAATCTATTGAAATTATTTAGATTCCAATGATATATGATCAAATTTAGCTTTTCACGGTTTTCCTTTTGGGGCGCTTTGGACGGGGTCTCCTTTCAGCCTGAACAAAAATTTGGGAGAAAAATGGGTGTAAATGAAGATCAACAAAAACTTTTGCGAACCCTCCCGGGGGTTGACTACCTCCTTGAACTGACCCAGGCTGATCCTTTTTTCAAGACCGTGCCCAATTCGGTGGTAACCCGCTCCATCCGCCTGGTGGTTGCGGAACTGAGGAAAAGCATTCTCGATGATTCGCAAAATACAGCGGGAAAAAACCTCTCGGACGAAACAATCATTCAAAAAGTCAGAGAGAGGGCCGAACATGCCATCCATCCGAATCTGGTAACAACGATAAATGCTACCGGTGTTGTGATACATACCAACCTGGGACGGTCACCCCTATCACCTGATGCCGTTGAAAACCTTTTAACCATAGCCAAAAAATATTCCAATCTGGAGTTCGACCTGACAAAAGGTATGCGGGGTTCCAGATATAGCTGCATCGAAGAGATTCTCTGTGAGATCAGTGGGGCAGAAGCAGCCATGGCGGTAAACAATAATGCCGGCGCTGTTCTGCTGTGTTTGGACACCATTGCAAAAGGGAAAAAAGTGATCGTATCAAGGGGAGAGTTGATCGAAATCGGCGGTTCATTCAGGATTCCGGATATCATGGCAAAAAGTGGCGGCATTTTGAAGGAGGTCGGTACGACCAACCGGACCCACCTGAAAGATTATAAAAACGCAATTGAAGACAACACAGGGCTCCTTTTAAAGGTCCATACCAGCAATTACAGCGTTGTTGGATTTTCTGCGGCCGTCACTCTCAAAGAACTGGTTGCACTCGGCAAGACCCATCATATTCCTGTTATGGAAGATTTGGGAAGCGGAACCTTCATCGATTTTTCAAAATACGGGATGATAAAGGAACCGACGATTCAGGAATCTGTGGCCACAGGGGTCGATGTTGTCACTTTCAGCGGTGACAAGCTGTTGGGGGGCCCGCAGGCTGGAATTATTCTGGGGAAAAAGGACATGCTTCACACAATCAAAAAAAACCCGCTGACAAGAGCCCTTCGAATTGACAAACTCACACTCGCTGCTCTTGAGAGCACCGTTTCAGCATACCGGGATGAAAACAGGGCGATTGAAACGATTCCCACGCTGAAAATGCTGACCATGTCGTTTAAGGCCATTGAAATGAAAGCCGTTCGGCTTTGCCATCTGTTGGAAGATCTGAAAGACCCTCGTCTATCTATTCAACTTGTCGACCTCTCCTCTCGCGTCGGGGGCGGGGCGCTTCCCCTTTTGGAATTACCGACCAAATGTGTTGCAATAAAAATTAAAGAGATATCCGCCAATGCCATCGAAAAGTTCATGAGAAAAAATTCAACCCCTATCATCGGCAGGATAGAAGAAGATTGCTTCATTCTGGACCCCAGAACCATACAAGATGATGAGCTTGTGATTATCGGAACCGCTTTCGAGAACCTGTTAAAAAGGACCTGAACCATGACGTCAAACCGGCAAAGGGTTTTCCACATTCGCCGTTCAACCCAAGAATTTCTGGTTTCCAAAACAGATTCACCAACCAAAAAAGGAAAAACAGGCAAAACACCACTTATCGACTGGGATCGAATAAAAAAAGAGTTCCCGGATTTGGTTTTAGATCAATCGATTGCCGATCATGCTTTGACGGTTCTCCATTCTTCTCGGAAATTCGGCGCCATGGCGATTCAAATAGACAATTTCCAGGCTAAATTGGAATCAGAAGATGATGGACCGAATGTTTGGATAGACGTTGCCAAAGCCATTGACGAAATATGCCAAAAGGAAAATGGAATCTGGGGACCGCTCACCAGGGATTTCTTTGGATGTGTGCTTTCTGAAAAAGACGATCTTTTCTGCCGGAAAACCGCCAAAAAAATTCAAACCCGACTCTCATCGTTTCGAAACGAGACGATTTCAATCGGTATTTCCACCTATCCGATGCTCAATTTTAACAAATCCCAGACCATTGAAAACACCCATAAGGCCCTCGATCATGCCGCCTTTTTCAATGGAAACAGCATAGTTTCATTGGACGCCGTCAGTTTTAACATCAGCGGTGATAAACGGTATCAGGAAAAAGATTTTCGTGGCGCCATTAAAGAATTCACAATCGGGCTTATGATCGATCCTTCGAATGTAAACTTACACAACAGTCTCGGTGTATGCCACGGTATTCTGGGCTCATTGGAAAAAGCACTTGAATCCTTTGATGCGGCCTTGTGGCTAGACCCCACTGAGATCATGGCGTTATATAACAAGGGCCTCATATTTATGATGAAGGAGAGTTGGGAAAAAGCGCTCGATTTCTTCCTGCAGGCTAACCAATCCGGCGAAGCTGTCTTTGAAATCTTGTTTCAAATCGGCAGAATTTATCTCCAGATGGGAAAATCCAAAGAGGGAAGAAAATTTCTCGAAAAAGCTGTGAAACTTCAACCTGGTTCCGGATCTGCGTTCCGTTTTCTGGGAGAAAGCTATGCTGTAGATGAAATGATCGAAGAAGCGATTAATGCCTATACCAAGGCAGTAAAACAGAACCCGTCTGATGCGGCATCGCTTTCAGCACTGGGCCATTTTTTTGACATCCAGGGTGAAAACTCCGAAATTGCTACCACTTTATGTGAACAAAGTGTGAGATTATCACCTGAGAACGGACTGTTCAGACATCGCCTTGGTGAAAGATATCTTAAGCAAAACAGGCTCGATAAAGCCCTGGAACAGTTTCAAAAGGCCCTAGATTTGGGGTATGACTCCTCAGAGTTTATCGAAAAAATCAACAACAACCATCCGGCCAATAGATCGCAATAGTATCGATGAGAGAGATCATTCAGAAAATACTCGAGGAGAGCATCGAGGTAAAAAACCGATCGATTAAAAAAAACATCGATCGAATTATCTCAGGCGCGGATAGAATCGCCACCAGTTTGGCCGCCGGCCATAAGGTTCTTATTTTTGGCAACGGCGGCAGTGCTGCAGATGCGCAGCATATTACCGCCGAGTTTGTAAACCGATTTAAAATTGAACGCCCGCCCCTTGCCGCTATTGCTTTGACAACCGATACCTCCATCATCACCAGCATCGGCAACGATTATCAATTTGATGATATCTTTGCTAAGCAGGTCCACGCCCTGGGGAAAAAAGGCGATATTGCCTGGGGCATCAGCACCAGTGGAAATTCAAAAAATGTCATAGAGGGGATAAAAGCGGCAAAAAAAATTGAGATCTTCTCGTTTGGTATGACAGGCCGTGGGGGCCGCCTGGCAAAACTTGTCGATCTGGCGTTTCGTGTGGAATCGGACACCACCGCAAGAATACAGGAAGTACACATCACCATGGGGCATATACTCTGCAATCTGGTCGACAGAATCCTGTTCCCGGATCAGTTTAAATAAACACTCAAGTTTCGAAAGATGGCGCACATTTTTAAACCGATCGATAATACCGATGTCAGAACATTCTCTCTTTTCGAGAGAGAGAGCAAAGTATCTACCGATGATTTTGCAAAACCGTGGGAAAAGGGAGGCGGTTTTAAAGATTTCCTCGACAAACTGCCCAATATCCTTGCCGGTGATCATCTCAAGGATGTGATTTCTTCGGTTGTTTCCGCATTTTTTGAAAAAAAGACCATTGTCTTCGGTCTCGGCGCCCATGTGATCAAAGTGGGACTAAATCCGGTGGTCATCGACCTCATGAAGCGGGGAGTGGTCTCCGCAATTGCACTGAACGGTGCGGGAATCATTCATGATCTTGAGCTTGCGATGACCGGAAAGACATCCGAAGATGTTGCCGCATCCATCGAAAACGGAACCTTTGGAATGGCCAGCGAAACGTGCGATTTTTTAAATGATGCTGTTCAAGAAGCCAAAAATGGAACCAACGGGTTGGGCCAAGGTGTAGGCCGGCATATCCTTGAAAAAAATCTCCCCTTTTTTGAGAAAAGCATTCTGGCAACCGGTACCCGCCTGGGCATACCGGTTACGGTTCATGTGGCCATCGGAACTGATATCATTCATATGCATCCCGGTTTCGACGCCGGCAATACCGGTGAAGCATCCCATCGGGATTTCATGACGTTTACATCTGTAATTGCCACCCTTGAGAGGGGCGTATACCTCAATATTGGATCCGCCGTCATTCTCCCGGAAGTTTTCTTAAAGGCGGTTGCCCTCGCCCGAAACCTCGGCCATCAACTGAATAAATTCACCACCGTCAATATGGATTTTAACCGACATTATCGACCCCTCACCAACGTGGTGGACCGGCCCACATCCAAAGGCGGAAAAGGATTCAATCTTGTGGGTCACCACGAAATCATGCTGCCATTGATTGCTGCCGGTATTATTGAAGAGTTGAAAGATTCATAATATTTCCTTTCCGCGCACTTTCCTGGTTAGAATATCTCCGGTATTTTTTTAAAAAAAGACAACGGTCCCCGGAATCATTTGCCATTGCAAGTTGATTTTGCAAATGATAATGATTATTCCTTTCTCAATTAGGGCTGTACAAGATTTTATCAAGAAAATACCATTTCATGGCAGTAAAAAACACTGCCCTTTAGGAAAGATGAGCTGTCGGATAAGGAGCGAATAAATGCCGATTTATGAATATCATTGTGAAACTTGCGAAAAAGATTTTGAACAACTCGTTTTTGGAAAAGAGGAACCAGATTGTTGTCCGGCCTGCAACGGGAAAAATGTCTGCCGGCTAATGTCTGCCTGCGGCTTTGTCAGCAAAGGCGATGGCGGTCAAACCGTATCTTCTTCTGCCGGATCTTCCTGCAGCGGATGCGCCGCCACCAGTTGTGCGAGCTGTGGATAAGGTTCAGCTTCGCCCCGCAAAACCCTGCTTGTGATCGCTCCTCCCGAGGGCAATCTCGATACGCACATTCGAAGACCTGAAACAGAAAATCCATATGCCATCAGTGAAAAATAAAGTCAAAGGTGTGAAACTTGAGTTAGGATCTTAGTGTAGCGATCAGGCGCAGTGGATTCGTCAGCAGTTCAAGAGCTGAAAGAATATTGGAACAGACGACATCGGCCGCTGTCACGCATTCCATTGCTGCTCCCTCACCTATAATCACGGCAATGCCGAGGACTGCTTCTTCGAGCATCAAGCGATCGTTTCGACCATTCCCGATACATACGGTATGCCGTTCGTCAAGGCGCTCAACAACCTCCAGCTTACCGATATCCTGACGATTGAGCGGAAGAATTGAAAGATCACAGGGGATACCATTGAGTCCCGATCGGGCCTTACCAAAAGTGTCGGCAGTCAGCACATGAATGTCGAGCTCCTCTGCCAATTTCGTCAAACATGCCTTTACACCGGGGAGCATCTCGCCATCACATGCCAGGGTTCCGTTGTAGTCTAAAACCAGATTTTTTAGATGGAGTTTCTTATATCCCGGAATATCGATCTCGATCATGTTCTCTCCTTGCTATTTTTTGGTTTTGAGACTCCTTTGCGAATGGATTTTAGTTTTTACGCGATTTCAGTGCCTCTTCTTAAAAAAAAATACCGCGCATAAAGGATTTGATTTGAAATTTTCGCGGGTTGGTCGGTGTTTGCTTATAGAAATTAAGATTCGTCTATGATAAAAAGATGGTATGGTTAGAGCAAAGGGAAGAAATATTGAATTTGGGCGCTCCCGACAGCCGGCTGCAGGAAATGCGCCTGAAATTTTGGTTCCAACCGATCTCAGAATCTTTTGTGGAAGGGTGATGCCTTGCAACAGATTTCAGCACCATCTATCAATACTACAGGTCACCCAGTGGTCTTTCAAAAGTATATTTAGCGGGTTTAAGGATCAGTTTCTGATACGCCGCTTCCGTGTTTCCGCCTGCCGCTGAAAAAGGAAAGGATATGACAAAGAGCGCTATGCCCAAAACAGTGGCTATCAACCCCAAGGGTCTGGCGACCAACACGTCCACAATCATCTTTGGAGCGGTGACATCCTCATCTTGCAATGGGTCTTGCGCCAAAGCTGAAGCGCCGAAGGGAACAAGAATCAAGGTTCCCACCACAAAAAAGATGATAATTTTTTTTGCGATTTTAAACATATATCCCTCCCTTTGAAACAAATTATACAAACCGATTTTGAACTCCAACGGTTTGCAAAATCGAAACCACGAATTGAAACAATGAACCACAACATAAAAAAAATGGGGAGAAGAGTCAAGGAAAAAGAGGAATCCCCTGATCTGTCATACATCGAAGTCGCGGTTGCGCTTCCGGTATTCCATACGTTTACCTATTCGATCCCTGAAACCTTTGCCCAATTCATTTCACCGGGAAAGAGGGTTTTAGTCCCATTTGGTCGTCGGGTGGTAACAGGATATATTCTAGGATCATCCAAGGAGATTCAAGGGAAAAAAATTAAACAAATTCTTGATGTATTGGATGATATTTCGCTTTTTCCGGCAGCGATGATTCCATTTTTTAAATGGATTTCAGATTATTATATATATCCCCTTGGAGAAACCATAAAGAGCGCCCTTCCCGGCGGACTCAATCTTTACGATTTTACCATCCTTTCCATAACGCAAACCGGTCAAAATGCAACCGTCAAACATTGGGTTACTCCTTTTGAAAAGGAAATCTTGAGTTGCCTAAAACAGGGGTCCTGCCGCCTGAAAGATCTTCGAAAAAATTTAAAAAAAGAGATCCCGAATGCCCTCATACAAACCTTGGAAGATAGCGGTTGGATCGTAAAGAAAAAGGGACTCAAAGGTGGGCGGACCCGGCCGAGGCTGAAACGGTTTATTTCGATTGCAGGGTCGGACATCTCCTCGAACCAGTTTGTCGGGGCAAAAAAAAGAATTATCGATATCGTTAGGAATGAGGGTGAAATTTCCGTAAAAAATTTAGCAGAGGCAGTCCCATCTGCTTCAAAACTGATCAGCGTGCTCGAAACTGAACAAGTTATTTCAATTTTTAAAAAACAGGTGTATCGCGATCCGTTTGGTGAGCCTATTAAACCTGATATCCCTCCCAACCTCACCGATGAACAGAACAGGGTAATTTCGACGGTGACAGGTGCTATAGGCAAGGGATTTTCAACCTTTCTCCTGGCAGGTGTAACAGGGAGCGGGAAAACAGAGGTTTACATGCAGCTGGTGGCGGCGGTTTTACAGCGAGGTCTCTCCGCACTGGTTCTGGTTCCTGAAATTACGCTGATCTCGCAAATAGAAAGGCGATTTCGGGCCCGTTTTGGCGATTGTGTTGCTTTACTCCATAGCGGGCTTTCTTCCGGAGAACGCTATGATCAGTGGATGCGAATCGTTTCCGGAAAAGCCACCATCGCCATCGGTGCCAGATCAGCGGTTTTTGCACCTTTCACCGGTATCGGAATCGTCATTGTAGATGAAGAACATGATACATCTTACAAGCAAGATCATCATTTTCGGTATCATGCCAGAGATATTGCCGTGGTAAGAGCGATGCTCCACGGCTGTGTTGTACTTCTTGGGTCTGCAACTCCTTCAATTCAATCCTATTACCATGTAACAAAATCAAAGTTTAAAGAGGTCGGACTGAAAACACGTGTTGAAAAACGGCCGCTCCCAGAGGTCACCATTGTTGATCTGAGTAAAACCAGGAATCTGAGGGGAACCCGGCGCTTTATTACCCCCGAACTTTATAAAGCCATGGAAGAAACATTGGGTTCGGGAAAGCAGGTTCTTCTTTTCCTTAATCGAAGGGGTTTCGCTGGATTTCCGGTCTGTTCGGCCTGCGGTGCGGCCGTTCGGTGCAAAAACTGTGATATTTCCCTCACATTCCATCAGAGTTCAAAAGCATACCTGTGTCATTACTGTGGTTATACCCGATTTTCTGCTTCAAACTGTACTGCATGTGGATCGTCCCAAATAAAAAAAATCGGGTGGGGAACCGAAAAGGTCGAATCCGCGGTAAAAACCCTTTTTCCGAATGCGAGGGTGGCAAGAATGGATCGCGACACGACTCAACGAAAGGGGGCCATTTTATCCTTCCTGAGGGGCCTGAAAAATCAAACCATCGACGTTCTAGTGGGTACCCAGATCGTCGCAAAAGGCCACGATTTCCCCAACATTACACTAGTTGGCATCATCTGTGCGGATCTTTCCCTCAGCTTCCCGGATTTTCGAGCCGGAGAACGTACTTTTCAGCTTTTGGCGCAAGTGTCCGGGAGATCCGGCCGTGGCTCGGTGCCGGGCAAGGTGATCCTCCAAACCTTCAACCCGGATCATTTCAGCATTTTATCGGCCAGAAAGCAGGATTTCAAAGCATTCTTCAACCAAGAGATCGGTTTTAGAAAATCACTCAACTACCCGCCCTTCTCGCGAATGATCCAGTTGAAAATCTCGGGGAAGGATAAGCAAATTACTCAGGTGCATGCAATGGCCATCGGAAATTTTTGCAACCGTTTAAGAAAAAGAAATACAACTTTTTTAAAATCTGTCGAAATGCTCGGCCCAATTGAAGCTCCGCTTCCGAAAATTGCGAATCGGTTTAGATGGCAGATCCTTTTCAAAGGTTCCCAGACAAAAACACTGCATCGGTTTGCCCGCCAGCTGTTATTTCAAAACACCTTCAAATTGAACACGCAAAATGTAAAGGTGGTGATCGATGTCGATCCATATATGATGATGTGATTATTAGTGGTTAAGTACCGTTGGCCGTTTTGCCAGAAACGCCTTCCCACTCCCGTTTCTTTAATCTTGGATATGCGGGGTGTGCCGGATTATTTTATCCAGCATTCGTATACCTTTCTCCAGATCGTCACATCCTAAATAGGAGTTACCCTGGAAAATCATCAAAACCTGTTTTGTATCTTCTGTCACTTTTGTTCTATCACACTGCTTTATATCCATTCTGCATAGAATGCCTTTTTCATCGATATAACCGTATTCACCTTTTCTGGCGACCCCGTCTTTTCCGCCCCCTATCATCTTAAACTGCATGTCCTGTATTATGATATCAAGTTTTGGGGTCCCTTCCAGCTTATCAATATCGTGAGCACCGATTGAAATGCCTGTAAAAGATGAAACCACATTGTATATATCCACGAAAGTGTTGATTTTCGGTACGGACCCTTTTTCCAAGATAAAATCAATCAATCCGGCACTTGATGAAGGGATTCCCTTTTTCTCCGTATACCGATCATGCAATTGAATATATCCCTCGAATGCCGGCGTGTTTTTCCAATTATGGTCTGAATATTTTTCTTTTATCTTTCCGATATATTCTTTGATCCATTTTTCAACCCGTCTATCTTTTTTTTGAATTCTGAGATTTATGTAACTTTTAGATATTACTGGAATATGGCCTAGTTTTTTTGATTTCATCAGTGCGAGAAGGCCCACCTTTTCATCAGTTGGTTTGTTTCCGCTTTGATAGTTTTTGTATTTCAGGTCAGTCATAGTCGATCTCCTTTAATAAAAATATAGGTATCAAAACGAAACATGTGTCAAAGCTGAGATGTGGCAGACTTCAGGCAAGCCCAGTAACGTTATCGCAAAACTTCTCCGGGCGAATTAAGGAAAAAATCGATAGCGCTTATTCGTATCAAAAAAGCTCAAACGAGGTCAAGTTGAATTATATGAAATTTTTTTTCATAAGCCCTTGACATCGTTATGTTGAGTAGGTTATTAAGCAAGTGAATTTTTCATACTACGCTGTAGTAGGAAACGATATTTTGTGCGAAAGGAGGTGAGAAAGCGGACAAAACGAACTTTAAAAAATAATTGATAAAAATTTTACCAAGGGGGACAACATGAAAAAAAAAGGTTTTCTAAAATCACTCGTTCCTATGACAACAATTGTATCATTAGTAGTCGCCTTATCCATAATGAGCGTACCAACCGCCCAGGCTGCAGAGACGGTTAACATTGGTTTTCTGGCAGCGTTGTCCGGACCCGACGCCGGATGGGGCCTGCCGGGGCTTACCGGTAATCAGATTTTTATCGACCGGGTCAACGCCGAGGGGGGTCTTCTGGTCGGCGGGAAGAGATATAAGATTAAGATGTATGCCTTTGACGATGAGGCAACCGGCAGTAAGGCCCTGCAGGGCGCCCGGCAGCTGGTTTTGGAGCATGACGTAAAATTCATAAGCGCCATTGGTGGGACATCTGCCGACGCCACCCACCCCTTCCTCTCCAAGAAGAAGGTTTTCTATGCAACACTAATATCGACAGATATCATGCCGGACAGACCATACTTGATCGGGGGCGGGGATGTGACCCCCAGAATCGATATGTTAAGGCCCTGGTATCACAAATTTAATAACCCGAAGTTAAAGAGATGGGCGGTCACTTCTCAAGACGAGACCATCGGCCGAACCTGTCAGGCTTGGGAAGTAGGCTCAGCCATCGCTGAGGGCTGGGACGTTGTTTATGACAAGCATTTTTCTTTGGAGACCACCGATTTCGCCCCGGTGGTGACTGCCATTTTGGCGACAAAGCCCGACGTGGTCAGCCTTAACCTTACTTGGCCCGATTATGTTACACTGATCATAGAGCAGTTATACCTCCAGGGCTTCAAGGGGATCATTTCAGGCAACTATATCGACACCGAGTCTGTTCTCCAGAAAGTGCCTGCCGAGTATATGGAGCTTACCAAAAGCGTGAACAGCTTTCCTTTATTCGACGACCCCTGGTGGGGGGAACCCTCCTGGCAGCACGAGTTTATCAAAGAGTGGAATGCCAAATACGGTCCGGGCGCCCCCGGGGATTTGCACCGTAAAATAACCGGCATCGACTGGGACCACATGATCATGCTCATGGTGTGGGCCCATGGGGCACAGCTAGCCGGCACCTTTGACCCAGATAAGATACTGGAAGCACTCAGGGCCGCCAAGTCCATTCCCACCATTTTGGGACCGGCGGTAATGTACGGAAAAGACATGTGGGGCATAGATAACATGGTATCGCCCCCCATTCCTATTGCTGAAGTAAAGGCGGACTGCAAATGCAAGCGTATTCAAGCCCATATTAAATTCGAAGAGTGGTTCGAAGCGAGAAAGGATACGATAATCAGAGTGGTCAAAGAAAAAGGGCAGTACTTTGACCAGCGGAAGTAACCGGACAAACCCATGGGGCGGCATCTTTGTCGTCCCATGTTTGATAGGCCATAGAATGGTAGAGGTAATGGTATGGAACTGACGACTTTTATACAAACGATAGCCAATTCCGTGGTCGCAGGATCTATTTACGCCACAGTCGCCGTGGGATTGGCCTTGGCTTTTGGGGTCATGCAAATGGCCAATCACGCCCACGGCGAGTTCTTCATGTTAGGGGCCTATGTGGTATACGTATTCTACGCTTTGGGTGGGATGCCTTTCCCCCTCGCAGTACTGGCGGCCATTCCAACTATTGCTATTATTGGTTTATTGACCGAGCGATTCATTTTCCGGCCCACAAGGGGAAACGTCCTGGCCGGTTTTATGGCAACGGCCGGGTTAACCTGGGTTCTACAGACTGCCGCGGGGCGGATTTGGGGGTTGGCTTTTATGAAAATGATACCCACGCCTTACATGGGGGCGGCAAACATTGCCGGCGCCCTGATAGGCTGGCAAAGGGTCCTGATAGTACCGGCTGCCTGCATCCTGCTCGGGTTTCTATGGTTCTTCCTGCATCGGGTCAGGTGGGGCAAGGCCCTGCGCGCCTGCGCTCAGGATCCGGAAGCCGCTGTGCTGCAAGGGATCAGTATAAATAAGATGACAGCCCTTGCCATGGGCATCGCCGGGGCATATGCCGGGGTGGCCGGAGCCCTCCTGGCACCCATCCATGCCGTTACCCCCTATATGGGACGCGATCTTCTCATTACAGCTTTCATTGTAGTCATAGTGGGGGGAATGGCGAGTATCGAGGGCGCTGTTTTAGCTGCTTTTCTTTTAGGCTTTATTCACACCTTTGTCACTACCATATTCGATGCAACTTTGGCGGTTATGGTCGGCGTTGCGTTTATGGCCTTCATTCTAATCGTAAAACCAACAGGGTTAATGGGCCGTGTCAAAGCATAAGGTATTATCAATAATCGGTGTAGCAGCATTGCTTGCCGTCATGAGTGCCCTGCCGTTTTTTGCCAGAGAATACTATGTTGAAATTCTGATCATATTCCTGATTAACGTCATCCTCGCGGTCAGCTACCGGCTGATCGCTACGACAGGAGACTGGACGCTTTGCCATGTAGTTTTGATGGGTGCCGGCGCGTACGCGAGCGCCCTCATGGCCAAGCATTTTGGTTGGCCCTTTTGGATGACCATGCCACTGGCAGGCGCAGCCGCCGGCTTGGTTGGGTTTGGAATTGTGTATCCTCTGCTTAGGACCGTGGGTTTCGCCTTTTTTATTGCGTCTTTAGCTATCGGGGAATTCATTAGATTGGTCTGGATCAAGTTCCACACCCCTTTCGGAGGTCCTCGCGGTATGATAAACATTCCCTATGTGGGCGAATTAGGACCGATAGATTTTTATGAGGCCATCCCTTACTACTTTATGACGCTGATGATCACTTCGGGGTGCGTGTTCATTATGTATCGAATTGACAGGTCTCGCATAGGAAATACCTTCAAGGTTATTTATGAAGATGATGTTTTGGCAGAATCTATCGGTATCAGGGTCGGGCGATACAGAAGCTTCGCTTTTGTCCTCGGCTCTTTTTTCGCCGGAATCGCCGGTGCTCTCCTGGCTCATCGGCTCAGTGCCATAGACCCACATCAGTTTGGCCTAGATGAAATGGTGTATCTCCTTGTTTGGGTGGTTGTAGGGGGCACGGCCACCTTTGCGGGTCCCGTAATCGGGGTGGCCGTGATGACATTTCTCTTTGAATGGACACGTCCGCTGCTGGCATGGCGACCCTTATTCTTTGGCGCTATTTTAATCGGATTTTTAATCTTCTTGCCGGGTGGTCTGGAGAGTCTAATCCCCAAATTTACTTTCTGGAATAAAAAACAAAAAACAACCTAAAGAGACACCCATAATTTTTGCTGGAGAAAAAACTCCATGGCTATGTTTGAAGTAAAGGAATTAACCAAATATTTTGGTGGATTGGCGGCATTAAGCGACCTGGACCTTCAAGTAGAGGCAGGAGAGATACGGGGAATCATTGGACCAAATGGCGCCGGGAAGACAACCCTATTTAACGTCATCAGCGGAGTTTATCGACCAACAAGTGGGGAAATTATATACCAGGGAAAAGAAATATCCGGCCTTATAGCAAGCAAAATAGCGGGAATGGGCGTCGTGCGAACTTTTCAAAGGACTGCCCTTTTCCATAAATTCACTGTTATGGGCAATGTGTTGGTGGCCCGTCATTTACAAGCCAAGGTAGGACTTTTCAGGACCATATTCGGAACAAACCGGCGAATTGACATAGAGCACGAGGAGAAGGCCTTGGAAATCATCGACTTTATGGGCCTGTCGGACCTCAAGAACGAACTGGCCGATAACCTCCCGCATGGCCATCAAAGATCACTGGGCATGGCCATGGCACTGGCTGCTGAACCAAAAATGATCATGCTGGATGAACCGGTTACCGGTATGAACCCGACTGAAACCAAACATATGACAGACCTCATTCGAAAGGTCCGGGACGAGTGGGAAATGACCATATTGCTGGTAGAACATGATATGAAGGTGGTAATGGGTCTATGCGACAAAATCACCGTTCTCAACTTCGGGAAGAAGCTTGCGGATGGATTGCCTGAAGAGATTAAAGAGAATTCCGATGTGATCGAGGCATACCTGGGAGGCGCTGAGGTTGTCGAACTGCTTGGAGAATAAAAGGGTAACGCTTTATTTGAGGGGGAAGACGTGCTGCTCGAAGTGAAAGACATTACCGTTCATTACCACAAAGTAGATGCCATAAGGAACATCTCAATTGAGGTAGTCGAGGGTACCATCATTACCCTGATTGGCTCCAATGGAGCCGGGAAAAGTACAACCTTAAGGGCCATATCCGGGCTCAACCATCCGACCACCGGAGAAATCTGGTTTGACGGCCAGAGAATCGATCGCTTTGCACCTGAAAAAATCAACAAGGTCGGGATTGCTCAGGTCCCCGAAGGAAGGAGAGTATTCCCTCAAATGACGGTGGCGGAAAACCTGGAGATGGGGGGGTTTCTACGGAAGGACACCGACGGGATAAATAGGGATCTTAAAAATGTATTTGGACATTTTCCGATCTTGAAAGCCCGGCAAAAACAATCGGCCGGCACCATGAGCGGGGGAGAACAGCAAATGCTGGCCATGGGGCGAGCCCTCATGTCGAATCCCAAGTTGCTCCTGCTGGATGAACCTTCGCTGGGCCTGTCCCCTCTGATGTGCGTGGAAATTGCAAAGATTATAAGGGATATTCATAAAGAAGGCCGAACGATCGTCTTGGTCGAACAAAATGCCCGCTTGGCGCTGGCGCTGGCCCAGAAAGGCTATGTGCTCGAGACCGGAAACATCGTCCTAGAAGGTGATTCGAAAGAGTTGAAAGAGAATGAACAGGTGAAAAAAGCCTATTTAGGTGGTTAGCCCTAACGTAAAAAAACCGGTTCTTACAGATTGCCTCATTGTTTTCCCAAAAAATTTACCCTACCCACCCCCGATGAGGCACCATGCCCCATCGGGGGAATATGACTATCTTCTGTACTAGACCAAAGTAATGTACCGCTCGACCTCCCAGTCTGTCACATGCATCATGAACTGGCCCCATTCGGCTCTCTTGAGTCTGATGTAATCGTCGGCGATGGCCCCCAGACCGGATTTTACCACTTCGTCTTTTTCAAGAGCGTCACAGGCCCGTCCCAGATCCTGTGGCAGCGGTGTCATCCCGCGTTCTCGCCGTTCTTCATAGGGCATATCCCAAACGTTTTCTCCAATCACCGGTTCACCCGGATCGATCTCTCTTTTGATCCCGTCCAGTCCCGCCGCAATGAACACGGCGGCCACAAGGTATGGGTTGGCCATTCCGGATATTGATCTGTCCTCAAAGCGGTTGTTGGCCGGCGACCGGAACATCTGGGTACGATTGTTGTCACCGAAAGAGTTCCAGGCCGGTGTCCAGGTGTACTGGGATCCTGAAGAATAGACGGCTTCCCCGCTTTGTATGCGACGGTAACAGTTAATTGTGGGTGAAGATACGGCACAAATGGCGTCCTTGTGCTCCTGCAGACCGCCAATAAAGTGATACGCCAGTTTGGAGTATCCCATACGATCATCTTTCCAGTCTTTTTCACCCTCTTTGAGGGGAAACAGGTTTTCACCTGTTTTGACGTCAGCAACATGAAAATGCAGATGGTTTCCTGTACCGGTCTTGCCTTCAAATGGTTTGGCCATAAATGTAACGTTAAACCCGTGCCTTGCAGCCACTTGTGGGGCCATCGTATGGAAAAAAACGCACATATCGGAAGAGGATAACATGTCGGCCCACTGCCAGTTGACCTCATACTGCCAATTGCCATCCTCATGGTCGCATTGGTAGATGTACATTCCCACCTCCGCACTGTACTTCATGATGTCCTGGAGATAATCAGCCGCCTGGGAAATTCCCCTAACATCGTAACACGGCTTGGCCAACGTATCGATTCCCTGGGGGTCCCAACCCGAGATGGATCCATCGGGATTTTTTACTACCAGAAAATGTTCGGGCTCAAATCCCCCATTAAGTACATAGCCCTCCTTCGCAAACAGATCAGTCATTCGTATCAAATTGATTCGGGAACATGCCGGCCACGGCTCATCATCTACGAAAAGATTGGAGTTGACCATAGCCGTGTTGGGCTTCCACGGCAATTGGCGAAATGTTTCAAAATCAGCCCGAGCCATTAGATCATGGCTGTGAGGCCCTTGATTCAGTCCCCAAACCGCGCCACCGGCAAATCCGGCCCCCTCATCGATGATATCGTCAAAGGCAGCAAAAGGAACCTGCTTGACCTTGGCAGCCCCGTTCATGTCCACAAATTGTGCCCAAAGATACTCGACTCCGGCTTCTTTTAGTCTGGCTCTAATCTCTTCCCTGCTCTCGCCTTTTTTTGCATATACCCCCATGTCTTAATTCCTCCTTTTCAATCTTTATGTTTCTATGTCAAGTTTCGCACCCCCAATGGGGCACGGTGCCGCATCTGGTAACCCTATGCCTGATGCGACTTTCCTTAAAATATCAGGTGCGAAACTTGATTTTCTATTATCTGTCGTTGCTTCTTTTAATGTACCGGTTGAGATTTTCAACCCCAGGAACAGGGATGATACAAAACCCTATTCCTCGCTAAAGCGGGAATAGGCAATCACCGATAAAAACCGGATCGGTAATTTTTTCAGCGCCTCCGGACCGTGGGGGGCGTCAGCGTCGAAAAAAAGCGAGTCCCCCGGGGTGAGGGAATAGGTCTTATTCCCATGCCTGTATCCCACCTCACCTTCGATCATGTAGATAAACTCCATGCCGGAATGTTGAAAAATCGGGAAAACATCGGATTCTCTGGTGAGGGTGATCATATAGGGCTCAACAGCGATGGTTTTACCGATGCTGTGGCCCAAGAGCTGATATTGGTGACCGGAACGGGTGCCGCGGCGCTCGATAATGAGTCCATCGCCGGCGCGGACGAAGCTGACGTCTCTTTCCTCTTCGTACTTACGGAAAAAGGCGGTGAACGGTATGTGAAGGGCATCTGCCAGCGACTGAAGCGTAGCCAATGAGGGAGAAGCAACGCCGTTTTCAATTTTTGACAACATGCCGTTGGAAAGGCCGGCCAATTTAGCCAGTCCGGCAATGGTCAGCTCTAGCTTTTTTCGAAAGGCACGTACCTGCCGGCCGATTGAAACTTCCAGTTTATTATCACGCGCACCCGATATGCTGTGTGCATTCTGTTGGTCCATTTAATCCTCGAAACAGCCCTTTTCGGGGCCGGGAGTTTGCCTCATCGCTAAACGTGCCGCCGACATCGATCCCAAACTCGACTGCACGAAGAGGATAGTGGCCTTTTTTGTCATAAATTGATCCGGCTAGCTTGCGATTTTCCCATCACGCATGGCATCGATAAAGTTACCGCAGTATTCATCCATACCGAGAATCATCTCCGCGGTCAGGAGGTTGGTCATGATCTTTTTATCCAGGGGATCGATGATCGCTGAATCAAGCCCCTTGTCCATGGCACAGACCAGAAAGGTTCGGTTAATGAGGTAGCGTTCCGGCAAACCGTAAGAAACATTGCTTAGTCCACAAGTGGTGTGGACTCCTGAAAGCGATTCCATAATCGTTGCGATGGAAGCTAACGCAGTATTACCATTTTCCGTATCGGTGCTCAAGGGCTGAATCAGCGGATCGAGATAGATGCTCGAACGCTTTAATCCCAACGCCTCTAGTTTTTTCACCAACCTGACGGCGTTTTCGACTGTTTTTTCCGTTGTATTTGGAATCCCGGTTTCGTCCATACAGAGGCCAATCACATCGGCCACATCACCTTCCAGGATAGGGGCCACTTCATCAAAACGATCCGGTTCAAGGGTGATGGAATTAATCAGCGGTCTTTGCTTAACCTGTTTCAAGCCGGCTGCCAGCACCTTCGGATCCGGGCTATCCAGGCAAAGGGGAATCGAAACAGCCTCTTGTATCAGGTCCAGCAGCCAAAGGAAATCATCGCACTCGGATTTCAACCTCGATCCACAATTTACATCGATGAAGGCAGCTCCTGCTGCTTCCTGTTTGCGGGCTTCATCCTGTAAAAAAGCCTGGTCTCGTTTATCGACAGCCTCATCAATGGGCTTTCGACTCGTATTAATCCTTTCTCCAATAATAATCACAGCTTATGCCTTTCTATTATAAAGTAAAAAATCTGTTTTGAAATGGCCCCTCAGGGATTGAGGCTGTTTAATTGATCGATACACTGGGCCGCTTCTATGCAATAAAAGTCGGCTCCGATCTCATCGGCAAACTCCTGGGTCACCGGCGCCCCCCCTATCCAGATCTTACACTTCTGTCTAAGTCCCGCTTCTTCAAGGGAGTCGATTACGATTTTCATCTGGGGTATCGTTGTGGTCAAAAGTGCAGACATGCCGATGAGGGATACCCCTTTTTCTACCTGCTCCACAAAAACACTTGGATCCAGATCAATCCCCAGATTGATCACCTGATAACCCACACTTTCCAACATAATGGCTACCAGGTTCTTCCCGATATCGTGCAGATCTCCCTTGACCGTTCCAATAGCAAAAACACCCTTCGGTTTCAATGCATCTTCTCCCAGAAGTGGTTTTAGAATATCCATGCCCGATTGCATGGTTTTGGCGGATCGAAGGACCTCCGGCACGAAAACTTCGCCTTCTTTCCACTTTTGTGCCACCACATCCATCCCCTTGACTAATCCTTCGTCCAAAATCTGGTCGGCATTAACCCCTTCATCTAAAACTGCCTGAACCAGACCTTGAATTTCCTTGAGTTTACCTTTGAAAACCCCATTGATAATGTCTGTAAGATCTGCCATCGATCATTTCCTCCTTGGTGAAAAAATTAATTATCTATCTATGCTATGCATTTATCCATATATTTCTATTGCACAAAATTCTTGAATTTGGTCCGGATGGCTTTCACAACCTCTTCATCCACCGGCTCGGCTTTATGGGTTTCAAGGACTTCAAGCACGATCTCATGACAACGGGTAAACGTATCTTTTTTCCCTGTCGCCTCCCATTTTTCCCTCGGCTTCCGGTCTGCAATCTTGGGCACAAAATGTTCCTCGCGCATGTGATCAAATGTGTGATCTTCCTGAAGAAAGTTTCCTCCGGGACCCACTTCAGCCGTGACATCCACTGCCAGTGTCTCCTCTGTTACCGTCACCCCTTTCAAAACACGCATCACTTCACCCAGAATTTCATTGTCCATGACGTACTTTTCATATGAAGCTGTTAGGCAAAATTCCAGAAGTCCCAATGCGTCATGAATGAAATTGCCCCCGGCCATGCCCACGAGCAGGTTGGTGATCGCACCTTCGTAACCGGCCTGTGCATCCAGAATCTTGGAATCAGATTGTCCTGCGGTTCCGTAAAAAGGAAGCTCGTAATACTGTGCCATTTGTGCGGCGCAAGCATTGATAAGCCCTTCCTCCACAGAGCCGGACACATATCCCATGGTTCGCAGATCCGTGGACGCGGATGTGCAGGCCATCAATACAGGCGTTCCCTTATTGACGATTTGGGCCAAACAGAGGCCCGCCAATGACTCAGCGCAAACGTTGGCCACATTTCCCGCAACCGTAATAGGACCGGTGGCCCCTGTGAGCGGCTCGGCGGGAATGGACAACGGGAGTCCCGATTCAGCGCAGATCATCATTAAATCGCCGTAGGTTTGATCGATTTCCAGAGGGCTGATCATGCAGGTGATAAACGAAACCCAGGGTTCCTTCTGCAGCGCCTCCAGACCACCCGCAATCATGGAACACATCTCCACTACTTCCTTGGTTCCTGAAGCCGTGTAGATACCGCCCTGGACGTGCTTGTTCGTGTTGTTTATAGCCGCAAAAAAACGATTGATGTCCACCTTCTCAATCGGCAGATCGTTTGGGAAAACAGGGATAACTTGAAAATGGGCGTTGTCCAGATAGTCCATCAGTTTGGAGACATTCTGAACATCTTTGAGTGTGGAGGGACGTTTTTGTCCTGTTTCCAGATCTATAATGTTCAACGCTGTTCCACCGCTGCCAAAATGAACGCGAGTGCCCCCCACATGGATGTTGTAATCTGGATTGCCACGGCCGTATAAAATAAGCTCCGAAGGTGTTGAAGCGATACAATCTTCCAGCAATCCTCTGGGGATATACACCAGTTTCTTTTCTTCGTCCGTCTCAATGCCCTTGGCCTTGAACAGCTCAAAGGCGCGTTTATTCGCTACCTTGATCCCAACTTCGGACAAAAGCCGGGTAATTGCCCCATCAACCTTACGCAGGTCCACATCGGTGAAGGGGCGATAGATCCCGCCGTTCAACCCTCCTAATGTTCCTTTTTCCATGACTGCAATACTCCTTAAATTTAGATTGAGAGAAAGTAAAAAAATTGGAAGGGAGAATTTTTCATTTTCCTCCTAAAATCCTTCCCTACGTCCCATACCGGATGCCAAGGGTATATCTAATGCTTTTGAAGTGGAAATAGTGATACTGCGCATGTCTTCCGGTTCCAGATTGTGAACATTTGTTTTGCCGGTACATCGAGCAATTATGGCCGTTTCCTGCGCAGTGGCCCTGATCCAACTTTCAACCGCATTTCGGCGCTCTTCAAGCGTACGGCTGCTATCAAATTTAATATGATCGCCTTCGATGACACCCCCGATGGCAATTCCCATCGCCACGCCGAATACACCGGCGTTGCAATTAATTGCCAGCGCTTTGGCCACATCGGTTCCAGATTTCAGACCGCCGAAATAAAGCAGGGAAATATCTTCTTCACGGTTAATTTTGCGCAACAGACGAATGGCATCGCGCATGACTGTCAGGTCCGGTTCAACGTGCAGTTCAGTCCACGGTTTGTCTATCCCGGAACTGCCATCGAGCAGCAACAGATCAAACCCTTGTTCCAAAGCATATGGGATTGCCTTTTCCAGCGCCGGGGCGGAAACCGCCAGACCCAGCAATTGATCCTGGTGGAGCCGTTCTGCATGAATCGGATGAAATTCGGGTCCGATCACGTGTATCAATCCATCTGCATCGGCCCGGGGTTCGGACCGATCCGGAGAAATAAGTTGTAACCATCTCAATTTTCCATCTTGAGAAGATGCCTCGACTTCAGGATTTCCTGTAAATAGCGGCTGAAAGCCGATGTAAGCACAACCGCTTCCTGCCAGACCTAACGCCAACGCCTGTTGGACCTCTTCGGGCGCTTCGTCAAAGCCGACACAGAGAAACGGCTGTTTTAAAGCAAACGATTCTCCGATCACTGTGATAGTGGAACATGCTTCGCGATAAGGGTCGATCACCAACCGGGTGAGTGCCGCGGAAAGGAATACAAGATCATCAATGTGAGCCGGGCGTTCCGGTGGAAATGGGTTGTTACGGGGTTTCAACCGTTGAAGTAATATATGTCTATGTCGTTCAATGTCATCGGGTTCGGTCCGGGCCATGGCTTGAATATGTTCGCGGGTACGCCGGGAATAATCGGATGAGCCTGTCTCGGCGTCACAACGCAGACATCGAGCGGCTTGTCGTTTTACCCCCTCGGCGTCCATGGTCGACTCACATTCTGATAACCGGGGCGCAGGACAATCCTTGCCGATACCATGAAAAGGCTGCTCCTCCCGTGGTAATTTCTCCCACAACGGATCCTGGGCCACCGGAACCCGGCGCGTACGATAGGGTACGCGATAAGGAAGCGGGTTTTTCCGGTTTTCCAAAAAGGCCTGTATATAATACGCAGCCCGGTGTCCATGATTCATGGCATATACTACCGCCGATGAGCCAAAGGCGCAATCGCCTGCTGCAAATACTTTTGGGTCAGACGTACACATCGTCTCAAAGTCGGTTTTTACCCTTCCGCGGTCTAACATGCCCAGGCTTTCCAGTTCGGCGTTATCCGCATCAAGGCCGATCGAGGAAAGCACTACCTCGCCATCAACGCGCATGGTCTTCTGGCCGTAAACTGGATTGAAACGCCCTCTGGGATCAAATACGGAAATGCAGTTTCTAAACTCGACCCCGGTCACTCTCCCATCGTGGCTTAAGATCTGTTTGGGGCCCCAGGAAGGATGGACAACAACCCCTTCCTTTTCCGCTTGCTCGATTTCATATTTGAAGGCCGGCATTTCCTCTCTGGATTCAAGGCAATAAAGCTGGACCTCCTGTGCCCCGACCCGCAGCGCGGTCCTGGCCGTGTCCATCGCAACGTTTCCGCCACCGATGACAATCACCTTTCCGCTCAATGCGATCTCTATACCCTTGCTGAGGTCGTCTAGGAACTCAATGCCGTAAAACCCCTCCAATCCATCTTTTTCTCCCGGGATGCCGGCGGATTTGTTCCGCCACAGGCCGATAGCTAAAAATATCGCATCGTGACGTTTTTTTAGTTCCTGGAGGCTGATTCCATCTCCCAGTTCACAGTTCAAATGGACTTTGACTCCCGGGCAATGATCCAGCAAACGGTTGATGTCGGCTTCAATAACGCGTCGAGGAATGCGAAATTCAGGAAAGACATTCATCATGCCGCCGGGACGTTCCAATTTCTCGTACACATGTACCTCATACCCGGCTTCTGCAAGGTCTTGAGCTGCGGTCAGACCGGTAGGCCCGCTGCCGATAATACCGATCGTTTGAGACCGGGTCACCGATACGGGGGCAAGATGAAAATCGTGGCCAAGCCGCTCCATGACGAAGCGTTTGAGATTGCGGATGGCCACAGGCGCATCACTTTCACCCCGTCGGCACTTTGTCTCGCATGGCATGGCGCAGACACGTCCACAAACCGAGCTGAATGGGTTGGTGGCGGTGATTGCCTCGAGCGCGTCTTCATATTTTTCTTCCCAAATCAGGCCGACGTAGGAGGGTACATCGGTACCGACGGGACATGCCTCCTGGCAGGGCGCCGGAACCCATTGAATATCATGGTACTCATCGTACAAAACTTTTGGCTCTGTGACCTGGGCGCCTATCTCGGTCATTGCATTAAAGCTCCTTCCTGTTCGATTTGTTCACGGATTTGATCACGGTACCCGGGCTCGTACGGTAAGCGGGTCAGGGCCGACGCTTCAGGGGTCAGGGCAACAAGATCTTTGGAGGAGACTTGCCGGATATCGTTATATCCCAGGGTATGAACGATTGACGCTATTTGCCACCGCATCGATTCCAGGTAACGATGCATCTGGGAGGCCCTGTGTTCAGTTTCGTACCGGTTCACGTGGTCAGGGTCCTGCGTTGCAAGGCCGCCAACGCAACTGCCGACGCTGCACTGCATACAGGTAACACAACCGCCGGCAATGAGCATGGAAGTCCCGAGACCGACCGCCGTCGCACCAAGGGCAATGGCTTTTACGGCATCGACACCGTCTTTAATCCCGCCCATAAGAACGATCGGCAGCTTGCCTGCAGCTTCAATCTCTTCCAGTCCGTCCAAAGCCTCCATAATCGCAGCGATGGTCGGAATGCCGACATATTCCAGTACTTCGTTGCCCGCGGCTCCGGTTCCACCTTGCATGCCGTCCAACTCGACAAAGTCCAGTCCGTCTTTGAATGCAATTTTGATGTCGTCTCGGATCCGACCGGCACCGAGCTTGATGCTGACCGGCACCCGCCAGCCGACCGCCTCACGGAACTCCTGCACCTTCATAATGAGGTCATCGCCTCCCAAAATATCCGGATGACGCGAGGGAGAACGCAAATCCATACCGGCAGGAATGCCACGAATTGCAGCGATTTCTTTTGTCAATTTTTCAGCCATCAACTGACCGCCGAGTCCGGGCTTTGCGCCCTGCGATATATAGATTTCCACTCCGTCTGAACGTTTCATGTCATGGACATTCCAGCCGAGCCTACCTGGCAGACACTGGGCAATCAGTTGTCGGGCCTCGGCCCGTTCATAGGAATACATGCCGCCCTCACCGGTGTTTTCCGAAATACCGGAGAGCCGTGATGCAATTCCAAGCGCCGTCTTCATCGGTGGGCTGAGGGCGCCAAAACTCATGGGAGCAATCATCACCGGCATGCTGAGGTCCAACGGTTTTCCGCCATGCTTATCACCGATGAAGGTCCTGAGATCCACCTTTGAAACCACATCCGGGTCCTTTCCCAAATCGGACAATTCGCTTTTGAAGGCCAGATCGGAAAAATGAGGAATGTGCCGCCCGGCGCCATAACCCCGAATGCGGTAGCGGCCGATGATCGATTTGACCTGGATATCTTCCTGAACTTTTTTGTTCCAGTAATCCACATGACCGCCGGAAAAGCTAAAGAACGGCATGTTGCGAATCCGCGGCTCGGCCACTTTGAATCGAAGCTGTTTGCCTGCACAGACGACCTTTTTTAAGGTACCCTTAAAAGGCAAGCGGTAGCGGTCCAAAAAATCCATCACGCTATCAATATCCGATGATTCGGAATCTACGAGCTCAGCATCACTTCCCAATGATTCGACCTTGCCGCCGATATAGATTTCTCCGCCCATCATATCCTCGCCAACCCGTTCCCCTGAATTGCCGAGAATAATCAAACGCCCGCCATACATCATGTACCCGGCCATAAAATTGGAATTGCCCGCGCAGCATAGCGTGCCTTTTTTCATCACCTGACCGGCGCGTGAGCCGATGTTACCCTTCACCACAATCTCCCCGCCCCGCAATCCCTCACCGGCAATCGCACCCGCGTTTCCACCGACAAGAATCGTTCCAAGGAACATGTTGTCACCCACGCCCCAGCTCACATTTTTTTCAACCTCAAAATGGGGGCCGTCTGTCAGGCCACCGCAATAATATCCGGCTGAACCGTGGATTTTGACCTTGATGGGACTGATAAGTCCCACACCAATGTAGTGGCGAGCATCAGGGTTAACAATTTCGACATCTTGATGGGTAGATCCATACCCTCTGATGATCTCGTTGGCTTTTCGAATTGTCATTGCTGCCAAATCAATTGTGATCATACGATAGATGTCCCCTCTAGTTTAAACGATAGGTTGATGATCTATACTCAAGTTTCGCACCCCCAATGGGGCACGGTGCCGCATCTGGTGTGGGGTAAATAAAATTTTTTGGAAAAACAATGAGGCAATCAGTTTGAACCGGTATCCATAAAGTAATCACTGTGCACAGGCACGCGATGGTCTGGTTTCTTTTACAATATCAGTTGCTTCTGAAATGATAACTCTTAAAAGGTTTTGTGCCGTTGTCAAAGCGCTCATTATCAATTTTTTTCAGAAAAATTTCTTTTTACCCTATGCCTGATGCGATTTTCCTTAAAATATCAGGTGTGAAACTTGAGATACGACTAGACGGTGGCTCTACCCTTTATCATGACCGTGACCAAAGGCCGTACGTCAGTGGAGGCGGTTCGGTCGTGTCCAGGGCCCTACCGGGGAAGAGGCGGTTGATACCCACTTCCTCGGAGGCGATAGCAATGAGATCGTCGTCTTCATATTTTACCATCGGTTTGGCCGCCAGTTTGTCTTTGGCGTAACCGATCGAATCCTCTGTGGCGACCAAATAAGAAAAGGTGCCGTCGAGATCTTCAAGAGAAGTTCTGAGCGCATCTTCCAAAGAAGCTCCCTGACTCATTTTATAAGCCAGGTATACCGCGATCAATTCGGTATCGTTTTCGGTTTGAAACTCCATGCCCCGGCGTTCAAGGCGCCGCCGCATGATCCAGTAATTGGTGATCTGGCCATTGTGGACAGTGGCCACATCGGAGAAACCGGAAGCCCAAAATGGGTGTGAAGTATTGGGATGCACCCCGGATTCCGTAGCCAAACGCGTGTGCGCGAGTCCGTGATTGCCATCAAAATTGTAAACATCATACCGCGGGGCGAGGTCGTAGGGCAGGCCAACATCCTTGACGATATCAAGACTGGAACCTACCGAAACCAGTTCAGTGACACTCCCCACAGCATAAGATAATTTTTGGATGTCCCTGCTGTATTTGACCCTTACCCCGTAAGTGCAACCGAGAACTTGTTCCTGGACGATTTCTGCATTTTGTCCGGCAAGCGCTTTTTTGATTTTTAGGATCTCCTCGTCCAAACCCCCATTTTGAGATATAAAGAAGCGCAAACGGATCTCGCCTTCATGGATATTTTTATATAAAGCCCACCCGGCTGAATCGGGACCACGGTGCACCTGTGCATGCAGCATTTCAGTTAGTGCTTGGCCGGTGGTCAAGCCGAGATCCGGACGCTTATCGTGTTTAAAAAGGATTCCTGCGATGCAACACATTGCTGCCTCCCTCGCTATTCTATTGAAAAGTTTGTAATGTTCGATCTCTTTTTCAAATATCCAAACCGATCCATCCTGTCAAGAATTATAATGAAATAAAGTTTCATTCTATGAAAAATACCATGGCCATCTTTGATAAACAGTTGAAAATAAAATTACATGGTATGAGGATAGGAGAATTGCACCTCATTTCTCCTGTTTTCCTTTAGGCGCTAAGCGGCTTTTGGACGAGCACAATGTTTTCCCCATCTTGCCTTTGGCTACCACATATGTTAATTTCAGTTTGCCCCTGACGGATGCGGGTCATCGTAAAATCAAAGGTGCAAAACCTATAGTCAATATCCAAGTTCTCAAATACAAGAGGCATCCATCACAGTCGCCCACGCCTAAAGAAAATTGGAATTTCGAGAAAACCGAAGAACAAAGAAACAGCGTCCCTTGGGCAGGGCAAGGTCATCATATCAGAAGATCTGAGCGATATTCATGATATCTAAACAAAATAAAAAATGAACACCATTGATGTGCTGGTCATCGGGCGCAGCTGCCTCGATTATATTGCCGTTGTAAATCAATTTCCGGATGAAAACCAAAAACAGCCGTTGGAGTTTCGGTTAACCGAAGGGGGGGGTCAGGGGGGGACTTCTTCCTGTTGTATTTCCCGGTTGGGCGGCAGGGTTGCTTATGTGGGAAAGCTCGGTGACGACAAAGAAGGAAGATTTTGCCTGGACCGTTTAAAAGCTTGTGGGGTGACAACGGAGTTTATTGAAATTGTGGCAGGAGGAAAAACGCCGGTTTCATACGTTTTCGTCACCGTAGCCGGGGGGAATCGGACCATCATTTACGAACCCAGTACATTGCCAAAAATTACCATCGACGGTCCGGTTAAAAAATTGGCTCTGCAATCGGATATTGCTTTGCTTGATCCGGAGGTCACCCATCTCTGCCGGCCATTAAAAAACGAAACAGGCGGCAAAATCAAACTGGTTTATGATTGCGAAAGATGGCGGGACGGTATCGAAGATATCATGGACACGGCCGACTATTTTATTCCGTCGTCCGAATTTTTGGAAGCCAAGGCACTAAATTTGCGCCTTGCGCCGTTTAATCAAAAAATAATCGAATTGGACAACATGGTTCGCGGCAAACTGATCGTTACCCACGGTAAAAACGGTGCCTATTATATATCAAACGACAAACTCTATCACGTGGCCGCCCCTGAAGTGAAAGCCGTTGATACCGTCGGTGCTGGTGACAATTTCCACGGGGCCTTTGCCCTGGCACTGAAAAAAGGATTTGACCTTCACCAGATTGTCAAATTCTCTGTTGCTGTGGCTTCTTTATCTTGCAGGGAATATGGCGGTAGAAGTGGTGTTCCAGGTTTGAATAAGGCCCTGGCGGTCGCAAAAACGTTGAATAACAGAATCATTGGATCGGCAATTATGATGAACTCGTAAAAAGTCATTTGCGAACGACTTTGAGCATTTTGGGAGAAAGTGTTTTGATCCGCCGCAGGCGGATCTAAACGCCCCAAAATGGTCATTTAGAGAGCAATATGGTCTTTTTACGAGTTCATCAATTATTGAATAAGAAAAAGTGCTTTAATCCAATAATTTCCCATATCCAACAGATAAAGATAGAAAAAGATGACTTGCCAGAGTTTTCTCCGGTTGATAGAAATATATTGAAATTTAAAATGGGAACTACAATTGAAAAGGGGTTTTGAGAATGAAGCGCTATTTTATCTTCGCTTTAATTTGCGGCCTGTTTGTCGCCGCTTCTGTTGTTTCCGGAGCCCAAAAATCACCATCCGCCTTTTTACCAATCAAAAAGTTTGAGTTTGCACCGGTTTTGGATGGTGTTCAAATTCAACATACCTTTGCCATACAAAACAAAGGTACACTCACGCTTGATATTTTGAAGATCCGTACGGACTGAGGATGTACAGCTGTCTCCTATTCGAGGCAGATTCCTCCCGGTGGTGAGGGTGCAATTACCATAAAGGTTGATACGACCGGTTATGGTGGAAGAAAACTTCAAAAAAAAGCGGTAATCCATACCAATGATAAAAAGCAACCGACTTTCAGGCTCCACATTTTTGGAAAGGTTGAAAAATTCGCCACCATAAGCCCCAAGCGGATAAAACTAATCGGCGAGGCCGGAAAGGAAATAAAGGGCTACGTACGGATTATCCCGGAAAAAAAATATCCGTTCAAACTCGTTGAGCGAAAGGAAAGCCAGGGAAAAAATATCAGCTACACGATTGAGCGAGTCGTTGCAGAGACCGGTGATGAATATCTTTTAACGGTTAAAAATCTAAAACAGGTAAAAGGTCGTTATTTTGAGACGATCACCATGAAAACAGACACCATGATACAGCCGGAAATTAAAATCAAGATATATGGGTATATCACCGAACCGAAATAACACGGCTTTGAACGGACCGAATCAATGAACGATATCCAGGTCATTGCTTTTGACTGTGACGGCGTCTTATTCGATACGAAACAGGCGAATATGACATTTTATAATCAGATCCTGAATCAATTCGGTATGCCGGATTTGACATCCAAACAGTTTGCATATGTCCACATGCATACAATCGATGCATCATTGAGGTATCTGTTTGATGATGAAAGCCTATGCAAAAGCGCGCATGCCTATCGAAAAAAAATAGGTTATTTCCCATTTATCAAGTTAATGAAAATCGAACCGGATTTAAAACCATTGCTCAAGAAATTGAAATCCAAATACAAAACCGCCATTGCCACCAACCGGACAGACACCATCGGTTCCGTCCTTGCCGAGCACAACCTCGAAGGCTATTTTGATCTGGTTGTAAGTGCACGTGATGTGGCGCACCCCAAACCCCATCCCGACCTGCTGATGAAGATTCTAACGCATTTTGAAATCGAGCCTTTTCAAGCGGTCTACATCGGTGATTCAGAATTGGATGAAATGGCGTCAAGGGCGGCAGGGGTATTTCTGATTGCCTATAACAATCCGCACCTTTCTGCAGATTACCATATTCAGAGCTTAAAAGAGCTCGAAGTGATACTCAAAGGTAAAACGGAACCAAATTGAGCGATTTTCGAGTTTGCCTTATACAGAAATCACAATCAGATTGAGGAGTAAAACGGGTGATCAATAGAAAGACGGATCGAAATAAATTATTTTCACTTCTCATCTTGATGGTGGTCTTCCTTTTTTTATTATCAGGCTTTACCCCTGTAAAAACAATCACCCTTCCTTTAACGATCGATTACCCGCTGCTCAGGTCGCTGGTTATTTACAATGCGTTCACCGAACCTGACCAGACGGTTGTTGTATTAAATAAAAACGATGGCTGTATATATGTCGTGCTGTCTGAGCCGAACTTCTCCGAGGAGCGTTCTCAAATCCGGTTTGAAACGAAAGTTCAGGTTAGAGTGGGTACACCGGTTAAAGAAAAGTGCTTTATGCCGATCAAATGGGAAGGTTATGTGGTCTTTTTTCAAAAACCAAAAATTGACAGTAAAACTATGCTACTGTCATTTGATACAATGGATTCGATCCTATACAACAAACACCGTAAACCGGCGAAAATTGCTGGTATAGTTTGGGAGCTTGTGAAGTCCTGGGCTTACGATTATTTGAACAGTATCAGCGTCAATCTGGCGCCACCTCTTTCGGAGTTAAAATCATTTTTATTGCCGCTCTTTCCCGAAGACGTACGCGTGCAGGCAGAAAGAATGCTGAGTAGTTTGAGACCGGAAAGGATCCTTGTAACTCCAGATGCGGTTCAGATCAATATCGATGCGAATGTTGAGGAAATCTATGAAATCTCCGAGGATCTTGAACCACTTCCGCTTTCCGATGAAGAGCTTGAAACCATTACCGAGGCATGGGAATCTTGGGATACGTTTCTCGTGGGTATCATCACTTCGCTGGTAAAAGAGCCTTTATTGGAAAATGATCGACAAATTTTATTCGATACCCTGCTCGAAACCCGATATCGTTTTATTACCGAGCTTTCTGAAAGAACCTTGGAGCGCGACCTGGTCAGAGAACAGTTTGTAATGGCCTGGAAAAACCTGTCTACCATTTTCCGAACACATCTGGGTGATGAGGTATCCAAATATACCCTCGGCTATCTCGCCTTTTTCACCGCTTCCGATGCACTTACCGCATTTGACAAACTCGGTCCCACTTTGGGAATCGAAATCAGTCGGAACGGTCTCATTCGTTTAGCGGGCCTGTTAAGCAAAGAAAAACCGGTTCGGCTCGATTATGATACAAACGTCAATACAGACCTTCGGAAAATTCTTGACCTGGGTGCCCCGTTGGTGACATCGACACCGGCTTATGGCCCGGATGAGTTGGATCTCGATAAGACAGGAGTCAATAAAAATGACAGGAATCATTTATGGTACGGGTTTAAACAGTTTTTGGCCACCCCGGCCTGGGCAAAAACATCAAACAGTGAAATTGAGTTCAAAGATATTGTAAAATGGCTCGCCCTGAAGGATGGTCTTGACACGTATTTGAAGCGAGTCAAACAATTGTTAGAAAGTTCGGAAAGTAATCTGTTAAAAAGAAACAAACTACCTGAAAAGTATCATCAAATTTTCCGGGAGATCATTTTTTCCACGGCCTGGCAGGAGAGTTGCTTTCAGCAGTTTAAAGTGAAGAAGGGGAAAATCACCTATCTCCGGTCGTATAATAAGACCTCGGTCGGTATGATGCAGGTGAATGAACGCGTATGGCGGGGTATATATAATTTAAAACACTTGAAATGGAATATACGCTATAACGCAATGGCAGGAGTTGAAATCATCGATCAATATTTTCAACGATACGCACTTAAAAAATTGAAGATTAAAGACCCCATCGACGGCGACACCCTTGCAGGTGTCACTTATGCCATGTATAATGGTGGACCAAGGCATTTTTACCAGTTTCTAAAACGGAAGGAAAAAGGGAAATACTACTTGAGCGACAGGCTTTTTTTTGAAAAATATCGCTGGGTTCAAAATGATCAGTGGACCTATATCGATAACTGCCTGGTCGGCTGGTGATAAACAAGCGCCGATGGAATTTCAGATAAGCAGAAAAAGTGTTCTCTGTTTCGGAGAAAATATTTAAGCCAAAGGAAGGACCTCGTCAAACTGAAGCGATCGCCGGATTGAACCGAGTCTTCTTTTTTTTTATTTGGATATGAATAAAAAAAATAAATTATACCTGATCGACGGAACCGCATATATTTATCGTGCTTTTCATGCAATCCGGGCACTTTCCAATTCAAAGGGAATGCCGACAAATGCAATTTTCGGATTCACCCGAATGATTT
>DRHF01000188.1 GCA_011049715.1 Desulfobacterales bacterium | reverse complement strand
TACCATAAATGCCCTGATAGAAGGAGGGCTTAAGGATTCCATCAAAGTCATTGTGGGCGGTGCACCGATAACGGAAGCATTTGCGACCCAAATCGGTGCAGATGGATATGCCTACGATTCCCCTGGAGCGGCACAGAAATGCAGGGAGCTGCTTTCAACTTAAAGATTGAGTTTTTTCTATTAGGTGGTGTCTTATAAAACAAATACCCGAGATTGGGATGAAGCCGAGCTTGTTTTAGGGCTTAAAGAGAAAGATGAGGAAGCCTACCGGGAACTCGTCAGGCAATACCAAGCTAAACTTTTCCGCATTGCATATGGAATCACTTTGGACAGAGAGGAAAGTTCGGATATTGTTCAGGATGTCTTTCTGAGGGTATATCAACATATTCATACGTTTAAAGGTGATTCAAAATTTTATTTCTGGCTTAGGCGTATTACCATTAACATGTGTCTAAACTGGCATAGAAGATGGAAAAGAAGATTTAGATGGCGCCACCAGCCGCTTGAAAAGGGTGAGGGAGAGAATGTGGTGGAACTGGGGACGGAGTCATACAGCCCGGAAACTCTTTATCGTGAAAAAGAGCTTGAAAAAATTCTACAGGAAGGGTTAAAAACAATACCGGAGGACGCGCGGACCGTATTTATTCTTAAAGAGATGGAAGGGCTGTCTTACGAGGATATCGCCGGGATTTTAAAGATTAATAAAGGAACGGTGAGCTCACGAATCTTCTATGCCCGGCAAAAGCTGAAAAGGTCCATCTCAAGTCTGTTGGATCAGGGAGAAACCGAATGAAAAAATCTTCTCGAAATTGTGATCCGGTCATGGTTAGCAGCTTCTTGGATAAAGAGCTTGACCCGGCAGATGATGCCTCGATCGACCGGCACATCAGTTCGTGCCCTTCTTGCAGGAAAATGCTTGATGATCTTAAAGCCTTATCCAGACAGGTTCGGACACACATCACCGGAATATGTGATACGGATCATGCATCGATTGAAAAATCGCTTCTTGAGACGATCTGCAAAAAGAAAACTCCCTTTGGAGAACGGATAAAAGAGGCGGTGCTTTCAAAAAAGGTATGGATTCCGGTTACCGCTGCGGCTTCGTTGCTTCTCGTCTTTTTTACGGTGTTCCAATCTCCCGGCGCTACCGAACCCAGTGCCATTATCGCCTCTCTTTCCGGCGACGTATCTTCTGTCGTAATTATAGAAACCTCCCGGACACGCCAGACCATATTATGGTTTAACGAGGAATTTAGCCTGAAAGATTAGATTTGTGAAAGCTGGAAAACGATTTTTTCTATTTTTCCTTCTGTTTTCGACTATAGGCGGTCTTCCCCAGGTTTGGGCCGGCCCCATAATCCATATTACTATAAAAACCCTTCTAGCCTCCCAGAATGCCGGCCCCTCCAGTCCGCAAATAGAGAGTCTCACCCAGGAATATCGATCGGTCCTTCGATATTCTTCCTATAAACTTTTAAGCCAGAACCGGCTAAATCTTAAGCTCAATGAGTCCGGCAGAGTGTCGCTTCCCGGAAACAGGATCATGAAAATCACACCAAAGGGGATCTCCGGAAACCGGGCCTCACTGAAACTGGAAATTTATAAGAAAAATCGTAAAATTTTCCAGACCGTGGTCCAGCTCCGCAACAGAAGCAGCATTACCGTGGGTGGACCAAAATACAGGGGCGGAAATTTGCTTTTTAATATTTTTAATTCTTTTTGAGTTTTTTCCCAGAGATGGTGTCTGTTCGGTTAGATTAGATACCAACCGTGGAGGAAAAAAATGAATAAAAAATCGTTTTTAGTTTTTGTGTTCATCGCCCTATTTTCTGTCTCGCTTTTACCCTCCCCTGCTCAAGCGGGGAGTGCACAGCGTTATCGCTGGGAGGGCGTTGCCATCGGAATCGGGGCAGCTATTTTGGGAAGTGTGTTTTTGAATCACCAGAGACAAGATGCATATTATGAACGTCACCGCCCTGGTTCTGAATACGGTTCTTACTACCCGCGGCAACGATATAGATCCGGGCACTGGGAAATGAGAAAAGAATGGGTCCTGCCCACCTATCGAAGGGTTTGGAACCCGGGCCACTACAACCGGTATGATGAATGGGTTCCCGGGGGTTGGATTGAAATCGTGGACCGCCCCGGGTACTGGATCAAAACCCGGGTGTGGGTCGCCCATCGATAGACGTGCCACAAACCCGGTGCGGTATGCGAACAAGAAAATCACAACATCGATGTTTGGCCGGATCAGAGCCGCTAAAAACCGTCTAAAAGGTCAGGCCCATATCACACCGATTATGACATCGCGGACCCTTGATAGCCTGGTGGGGGCGGCGGTCTATCTCAAGTGTGAAAATTTTCAACGGGCGGGGGCGTTTAAATTTCGGGGCGCCTTCAACGCGGTGTCACAACTCACAAAATCAGAAAGAGAAAGCGGCGTTATTACACACTCTTCGGGAAACCACGCCCAGGCAATCGCTCTGGTCGGTCAATTACTGGGGATAAAAACCACCATTGTCATGCCGAATGATGCCCCTATCACCAAGCGCGCCGCCACCGAAGCATACGGTGCCACCGTCATCGAGTATGACCCTGAAAAAACAAATCGTGAAGATATTGCAGAGGCCGTTTCGGCTGAGCATGGATATACGCTGATTCCCCCGTACGATCATTTGGAGGTAATTGCGGGGCAGGGGACAGCCGCCCTGGAAATGTTTGAAGATCTTCGGTCCCTTGATATGCTACTGGTGCCATGCGGCGGCGGCGGACTGTTGAGTGGTTCGGCTATCGCTGCCAAAGGCATGGATCCAAAATGCCAGGTTGTCGGTATTGAACCCAAATTAGCCGATGATGCTACAAAATCGTTTCATACCGGGACGCTTCACTATGTTAAAAACCCCCCCACCATTGCCGATGGCACCCGTACCCCGTCTTTGGGCAAATTTACGTTTCCACTGGTCCTGGAATATGTCGATGATATGAAAACAGTATCTGAGGCAGAGATCATGGAGGCGGTCAGATTTCTTTTTTATCGCATGAAACTTGTTGTGGAACCATCGGGCGCCCTCGGGATTGCAGCACTTTTGAGCCGTGGTTTTCAGCCGAAAGGGAGGATCGGTGTTATTATCAGTGGGGGTAATATGAATGCTGATACGATGACAACAATCTTAAATGCTTGAACCGGTCTCTACCATCTCACCATAAAACCCGGGTCGTCTGTCTTTAAAGAGGTTATTTTTTTCCGTAAAACTTTTGTCTCTCGCTTCATCGATCTCGATCTCGATTGCTTTTTCAGCAAATCCGGTGACAATGTAAAAATCTTTTTTCCGACAAAATGCTTTTAGGCTTTCAATTGTAGAAGAATTCTTTAAATCTTCCGCCATACTTTTTAATTCATCCCGGTTCTTAAAAAAATATCCGGTAAAGGGCAATTCAGGAAGGACAACTATATCAGCCTGCACACCGCTTAACGCAGAAATAACCTTTGCCAGATTTGACTCGACCTTCCCAAACTCCGGGTTGAACTGGAAAAACCCGATTTTAAACATGTAAAATCCTCCACTTCGTTTCAGCTCTCTATAATGAATTGGATATCATTTATAATAATTTTTCTCAAATAAATACTTCAGCATCCTTGCCCATAGCTTTTGAAGGTGCATAGCCCCTTGAAAATTTGAATGCAATCACCTACAATCTGAAAACAAACCCTAATCGAGTCAAAACTCGATTGGATGTTATTCGTTATCAGTTACTAATGAGTGCGTTATTATTTAGACATCCGTTGCCATTTACCTATGGATTTATCTGCAAAGCCGGGCAGGGTTTTTAATCGGCAGCCGGGTCACTGTTTGAAGGTCTTAGCGGGCGTTTAGCCGGAACCTTCCGAGGCCTTG
>DRHF01000187.1 GCA_011049715.1 Desulfobacterales bacterium | reverse complement strand
GCCACCTTGTCCCTTGTACCCACTGTCGGGGAATAGGCAGCTTGCCTGGTCGGTGGCGGTTAAGACCCTGTCCAACGTGCCAAAACACAGGCAGAGAAGCTCTGAGTGATTCTGAGATAAAGATTGAGCTTGCCGCGCTGGAGGGATTGCGGTATGCTTTCAAGGTTGGCTGCTTACCGGAGGCTGACCCGATTGATTTTAACGAATTGGAGGAAATAGGAGGTTGAAAGGTGGAAACGATCAAAAAGTTAAAAAGGGGTTTATATCTCCAACTCCTCTTAAAAGAAAATTCAGACTTAACCGATACTGAAATAGAGATTTGTTACTACCTTGCTCGAGATGACGATATCCAGGAGATATTAGGAAAGAAAGCAGTTGACAACCCTGATTCTTTATGATAAGGATAGGTTTTGCGTCAAGTTGTAAATTATTTTCCTTAATTGATCCGGAAGGGACTAAAAAAACAGGGGGCAAAAAGATGGCGACTTAAAAAAGCGTGGTAGGAAAGAGCCCGGTTAACCGCCGGGCTTTTTTATTCCTTCGGTAAAAGCGATTTCAAATGATCCAGCTCTGCCTGGGCTAATTCCTTGCAGGTTGGGCAATATATCTTCAAAGTTCCTTCTGCCCAATGCTCATTATCAACATGACTTTCCCATTTACCATAAGGGAAACTGCCCGAACATTTTGTAGGACATTCTCTGCAGTTGTCGTCTATAAATAAAGTACACAGTGGACAATTACGATATCCACCATCAATCCCAGTTCCCTCTACAATCGCTTCCCATTTCTCGATGCTGCCTTTTAGGGCTGTGAGCGTTTCTTTATTCATTTTACCCTCCTTTAAGCTACCGTTTTTCCTCCGGCCACTCTTTAATTTTATCCAGATACCCATAATTATCCTTCACCCAAACCGCCGTATCCGTCCCCCTTGCATAATCAATCAGAATATCGGCCCATTCTTTAGGCGGTTTTTTCGCGCCCCGGCTTGAATCGGCCCCGATGATAATCCAGTCAATATCATAAAGATTCGGGTGGATTTCAGCGAGTAGTGGTTCGAAGGATATGAACCGAACCTTGGCCCCCATGGTGCTGTGTACGAGCTTTTCCAGGTTCCCCTGGGTGAAGGGTAGACCATCAATCGTTGTGCCGTACCAGCCGTTTGGGATACAATCAAAATCACTGTATCTGACTGGGTTCTTTGTAAGAAATTGAAAGACGTGGCGGGGTAGAGTGGCACAACGAAACAATACGAGGTCAATGTCATGCTTGCTCACCCACCGACCCCACAAATCTCCCATGCTGCACACAAATATTTTTCTTGATTTTTTCCATAGCATTGGTTGGATCAACCGGTCCCGATGAAACGTGGGTGTAAAAGGATTGACTTTCGGATAGCCATACCTGCCCGCTAAACGTTTTGCCATCCGTCTCGCATAACAATAGCCACAGGCGTGGTTGCAACCGGTGATAGGATTCCATGTAAAATCGCAAGTCTCAATCTTGCTATTCATGCCACTAGCCTCAGCTCCGCCCTCAACTCGGTATAAAACTTTACCATGCTTTCAGCTCTTTCGGTTTGTCGCTTTTTGAGTAAAGCAACAAATTCATTAATTTTATTTTCGATTCGAGAAACTATTTGATATGCTCGTTGACGTGGCAGGCCATAGAATTCTGCCAGTGTTTCATATGTGATATCAGGATCACTCTGTCGCCTTTTAAATAAATCAATATCTCGAAGTGAAACATTACCGAATACTTGAAGATACAGGTTCATC
>DRHF01000186.1 GCA_011049715.1 Desulfobacterales bacterium | reverse complement strand
ATTGAAACCGGTAGCCATACACGCGGTTTTCGCAGAATATATAAGAACCAGAAATAAATAATCAGGTAGAGTGCTGCCGCTACGAGGCTTTTTATTAACATTTCAGTTATCCCGATCCAGGTCATAAACAACTTTAATATACATTTCTAAATCCAAGCGATCATAATGTTTGGTTGGACAGATGGCGTGCAGTAATGATGTGCCAGAGGAAAAACAGATGCTAAACAAACAAAACGCTTCCGTTATATAGATGTGAATGAAGCCCTTGCAAAATTGTAATGGGTCAGGCCAAATTCCATAAAAGGTATTGGATGTGTTTAAGGAGTGCGATCGCGCCTATGGCGGGAAAAATCGAAGAAATGAATACATCAATTAAAAATCTCTAATAGGGAAAAATATGATACACTCTATCAGACATTGGTTTTCGTGTCAAATTTATTTCAATGTCAATTATATGGATAAACAAAATTTTGTGGTTTGTTTCTGGATGTTGTTTTTGCGGTATCTTGAAGGTTTTTGTCAGAAAACCAAATATCAGCAGACTCTAGATATTATGAGAATATCTCAGGTTTTAAAAAACCTGAGATATCATCTAAATTCAGACCAAAATTTGATGGATTTTTAGCCTGACATTCCTGTGGTTAGAGATGACAGACATCGCAGGAATTCTTGCCCAAGTGCTCGCTCAGAAAGATCACATTTTAATGCACAATTCTCATGGTATTCCTTTCGAAAATGAATAACACGGAAGAACCAAAATTGCAATTTTTCTAATAAATTTACATCCTGATCGCCTTCATTTTATCACCTATCTATTCAGCTTTATATTGGTTTGAAAAATTAAATTAACCACATAGCTTCCACCTCGTTTATCCGCCCTTTTTATAAGAAGTTATCATTTCAGAGTCTTAGTTCCTTTAACCTTTGTCTCGGTTTCTGAATCAATCGACTCTTTCCTACCGCTATAGGTTTAAAACCTGATTGCTGACACAACCTTCAGTATTATCCAAAAATTTAATACGGCTGAGGATTTGGATTTCACCTGAACAGACATTCGAATAGAACCAATCAGAGCTTTTCATCAAGCAGCTGCAAAATGGTAGCAGAAAAGGAAAAGGAGTTACACGATAGAAGTGTAACCCCTTGATATCATTGGTACGCCCGGCCCGATTCGAACGGGCGGCCTACGGATTCGAAGTCCGGCGCTCTATCCAGCTGAGCTACGGGCGCACAAGGTAATTTATCTTAATTTATTTTCATTATCAATAACTTAACACTGATAAGGAAAATTTCTATATTCATTGGTTTTAACAAAAATTCATTATTTTACACATACAGGGTGCCCTTTTTTTACTTAAAAATTCCAAACACTTAATACATTATATCAGCCATAAATTAAGGTCAACTATCAAATCTAATAACAATATGCCTGAAAAATTAATCAAAGTTAATACATTCATCGGGGTCTATTACATAAAAGCTAAAAAAAAGAGATACCAAGGCAGACCTGATAAATGTTTTTATATCACATACAAAATAAATAATCCTAAAAAGAAAATTCGTGAAAAAATTGGGTGGGCTTCAGAAGGATATACCGCACAATTAGCTTCCTATGCCCGATCCTGTCAGGGCCGAACAGATCAGAAAAATTCGTCATGGCAATGACAGACAGGCGACAAATCGTTTTATTCCACACACTCCGGCACACATTTGCCAGTTGGCTCGCGTTGCAAAGCACACCAATCTTGGAAATCAAGGAGCTGCTTTGACATTCAACTCTCGCAATGACAGAAAGATATGCGCACCTGATACCTGACAAGAAACGTGAATCCGTTGAAAAGATGGAAAGGGCGTTTCTGGATGAGGTTGCGGAAGAGAATTAACTGCAGTGACCAGATTTTTATCTGACAGAACGGGTTTCTAAAACTATTCTAACAGGTCTTTTTTCTTAACTTCAAACTCAGCTTGGTCAATTTCGCCACGGGCATAACGTTCCTTGAGGATCTCAATGGCACTTGAACCCATCCGTCCATCGGTTTTTCCACTGCTGGTTGTCTGTATCAGCCACTTGACCAGAAAGACGAGCCCGACAATTAACAGCACCCAGAATACGATCATAAAAATCATACCAAACCACCCCATCCCCCAGTAACCCATCATACCGGGACCCATATTCCAACCACCAGCTCCTCCCGGCTGAGCCAGTACCTGATTCCAGGGGAAAAGGATTGCGACGAGCAGCATAAAGGCCCTTACACATGACAATAAGGTATTTGTAAGTTTCATATTCCACCTCCGGTTAAAAAAATGCCTTACGCAATAAATCTGTAATTAGAACTTTTCTATTAAGAGCATCCTTTTGTAATTCGACGATGACTGAAGTCATATCATTTACCTTTATTAATTTCCAAATAAACCAGCATTGACATTGATTAGACGCGTATTTTACGTATCACAGAATCATATTCTGGGGTCCTAAGAACATTACCAGAAACAAATATAGAATTCAATCAAACAATAAAATTACTGTGATATTTATAGGTTACAGGTATTTCCCTATTTATCCGCATTCGTCATGTAGCTTAATAATTGGCTATTATTTGTTCAAATTTGGGCGCTTATATTGCTGTCTATTTTACATTCCAGGAAAGGAGGATTTTATGTGTGATTTTCGTAACTCTAAAAAATGAAAGGTTTTAAAACCAAAAAAATGTTGTTATATCATCAAAAAATAAATTATATCACAGGTTATGGCTCTTCTTTGATTATCTCATAGAATCTAATGTTCCATGATATTTGGTTTTAGGCCTCATTCAGGATATTATCACACTGTTTTCATCAAATTCGAAATAACCCACATCTTGCGGTTTTATAATTTCCCGATATTGTACCTTAAATTATGAATCTGGCATGGATTTAACCGGACATTCCAACACACCACCGCGCGCCTGAGCCATTATTTCGCTTTCACGTTTTACAGAGGATTTAGTATGCTGACCGGAAGACAAAAAATCGAAGCGGCCTTTTCACGGGAAGGTTCTCGCGAATTTGCGGCAACGGTTTGTTGGGAGGATGTCTTTGTTCGAGACCACTGGGATCAGCTGTCGGCCTCGCCTTGGTACGATCAATATTCACCCGATCTCGAACGACAAATGGCATGGCGCCGCAAAGCGCTGACGTGCACTATGCAGGATCTGCTGCTCGTGCCGTCATTCTACTCCCGCCAAGAACGCGCGCACTTGACGATCGCCGACCAACCCGAGGGCGTGTTCCTCATCGATCAGACAAACAGCACGCGTAAAAAGCTCGAGCCCCCGGTCCTCGGCGGATGGTCCCGATCCGGACAGCTGGAGTCGGTGAGCGCCTCCTGCTTACCGACAACGCCGGAAGACCTCGACGCCGCAGTCGCCTTGCCAGCACCGACCGACACCGAACGAATCGCTACGGACGGCCGCGCAGACCTGGCCCATGCCTTGATTCAGGCTCACGGTAAACAACTGTATCCCATAACGTATACCGACGCGCCCCTGTGGTATTTATACGAATTGTGGGGGTTTGAGGGAATGATGACCCTTATCGGTGAACGGCCGGACCTGGTTGAGCGTGCCTGCCCGCATTTTACCGCCCGTACCCTTGATACGGTCCGCGAGGCAGCCATGTTGGGAGCAGTTGGCGTCTGGATTTGGGAAGGTTTCACCGATATGATTTCTCCCCAGGCCTACGAAACCTTAAGCGTGCCCTGGATGCGCCGGGTCGTGGAAGAATGCCGCCGCCTTGGGATCCAGAGCATCCATAATTTCACCGGCAATCCGGCCGGCAAACTGGATGCGATCCTCTCCGTCGGGGCCGATGCCCTGGCGCTCGAGGAAAGCAAGAAAGATTTTGTCGTGGACATCAATGAATTGGCGGCATACGTCGACGGAAGGTGTACCCTGTTTGGCAATCTGGATGCGATCGGCATTCTCCAGAACGGCAGCGACACACAGCTACGCGTCGCGATCGCAGAACAGATCGCCGCCGGCCGGCGCAACCAGAACCGCTTCGTGGTGTGCCTCGGCAGCCCGGTGACACCGGCAACGCCTGTAGACCGTGTGCGTTTATACTGCGATTTGGTACGTGAGATGTCGCACGACCGATGATTGGTATGATTGCCGCGCGCCTGGCCTGTCATTGTTTATCCGGCATAAGGGCACCCTCTTCCATGGCTATCTTTGATTCATGGTCGGATTCACAACACTCTTCACCTTGAATCCAGCAGCTGATCGGATGGGCTAAAAATGTTTCCAAACCGGGTGCCGCAAGAAATATCCAAACACACTATAGATGCCCAGAGCTGGACCGAGGACGCGGGAGAGATTCGTTGACCAATTTCAGTTTTCGCAGCACTTTGTCAATGTGCAATATTCCTGATTATCAAACACGAGCAATGCCAGAATCATTCCTCGGAAATCAATAAAAATCTCTTCAATCCCAATATTTCATTTTTGGATCTTCCGTTTTTATGGAATTTTGACATTTTAATACATATTCGATAGAATGCATATTGTAATTACAATGTTGCAGATTTCTTGATTTGCTGCACTTGTGCCGGTTTGGGCAAGGGGTTTCACTTTAGGTCATTTTAATCCTTAAATCTGAAAATGATAAAAACTCAAAAGCCTGCAGAGCAGTGCGTATCGATCTCTCGGAAATCGGGGGCCTGTTTGAAGAGAAGGAAGACACATTAGAGTGTCCCAAGGCTGACCACACGAACTGTCAAGAGATCTCTAATTCAAGAGTTTATGCCATTATCAGGGAAGATCAGAGCTGCCTGATGGAAGCGGCAAAAGAGAAAAAGGAAATAGATGCCATCAATACCCTCAAGGGAAAACTGTAGGCCCAGAATATTTTAGAAAACATAATCAAATTTGACAATCACTCAATATAATATTAAATAGTGTTCATCCCGCATCAAATGATCCTTGAAAAATTGGGTAACACTGAATAATGTTTCATCATCTTTGACCTTTATCAATGACCAAAAATTTTCAAAAATACGAACACAATGGACTCCAATAAAATTGTCTCCAAAAAAATATTGATCGTCGCCTTTCTCGGGACCCTTACCATATCCTTTTTTATCGGTTCCATGTCATCATCAGATACTCAGGCATGCCTCACCCTCTATATCCAGCTAGAACCCGATGCTTTTGATGAAAGAAACAACAAAGGCGACAAGCTGCAAAGCGACTTTTTTAAAAAATCTGTACATAATAACATTATCTGCACCTTAAATAACATCACAAATTTAAGAGAATTATTTCAAACTCGGAAATTTTGGCTTCCTTCCTTCCTTCCGCGACCTCCGCCCAAATTCTATAAATTCCCTCTCGATTTTTCACATTATCTTGATCAATTTTTACTCCGTCCCGGTTGTACGGTTGCATGAAGACACCGGTGACCCGGACAGAAGCTTTTAACTGCTGTAGCGGATGCATTCCCTGCAACTTGCTGCAAGGATATGCCAATATCAAGTACGTACTCTACTGTTCGGTTACTCTTATTGGTAAAGATCATGAGGGTTGCCACCGTATAAGATGGTGAGGTGCGCCCGGAATGTGAAAACCGGGCAAAGTGACTCAAAACTAACCCCAAAACGGGGGTCGGTAAAAGGGAGGAATTTGATGCGGATTTTGTTTGCATATACAGACATTAACATCAAGGGTGGCGAATTAAACTGCAATCACGGCATCGCAACCTTATCTGCCATTCTCAAACAGGCAGGCCACCAGATTAATTTGGTTTATCTCTATGGTAAATACGATCCTCAAATTTTAACCCAACAGATTGCTTCTTTCCGGCCAGATCTCCTGGCCTTTAGCTCCATGAGTGCCCAGTTTCGTTATGTTAAGAGACTGCTTCAGGACCTCGATCAAAAGCACCGCAGAGGGCTGCTTACGATATGTGGGGGTGTACATCCGACCTCAGTACCGGAATGTCTGGAAGAGACTGATGGGCTTGATGCCATCTGTATCGGTGAAGGCGAACATGCCCTTCTGGAATTTGTTGAAGCCTTAGAGCAGGGTAGAGACCATTCGACCGTCAAGGGTTTCTGGGTCAAGGATAACGGAAAAATTCATAAGAATCCGTCACGGGATTTTATTACTGATTTGGATAGCATACCTTTCGGAGATCTCGAGATATTTGACTATCAAAAGATTATCAACTCCAACTATGGTAGAGCGAGGTTTTTTGTCACGCGCGGTTGCCCCTATAACTGTTATTACTGCTGCAATCATGTTTTCAGAGGCAGCCAGAGCGGGAAATACGTTCGTTTTCGAAGTATCGAAAATGTGATCAGGGAAATGGAGACCGTTTTATCGAAGTACAGTGTCAAAGTCATCTTTGTGGAAGATGATACTTTTACCATGAAAGAAGACTTTGTATATGAGTTCTGCGATCAGTATAAAAAGCGAATCAAACTCCCCTTGATGATGCATACACGAGCGGAAACGGTAACATTGGATATGTTTAAAAAATTAAAAGATGCCGGCTGCTATCGGGTGGCCATTGGGGTCGAATCCGGTAATTCGTTTATTCGAAACAAAGTTCTAAACCGCAAAATGAGCAACGAACAAATCATAAAAGCCTTTAAAATCGCCAAAGAAGTCGGAATGGTCACCAAATCATTCAATATTGTGGGATTTCCCTTTGAAACAGAAACGCATTTTAAGAATACCATCAAGCTGAACCAGGAGATCAATCCGGATCTGCTTGTGATTAATACATTCGATCCATATCCCGGGACCAAACTATACGAGGTATGCAAAGAAAAGAGATTTCTGACAAACCTCGATGAATCTGACCGTTTTATCCCTAGAACCGATACCGTTCTGAATATGCCGCAGTTCTCCAGGGAGCGAATTCTAAAATGTTATCGTAACTTTGCCTTTAATGTCTATAAAAAACACTCGCTCCCCAAAGCCATTCTCTATCGTATTTATTACTCCAGGTACGGAGAAGACTTGATCAAACTGCTTTCTCCCATCAAGGACTATCTATTTTCATTCGTTGAGGGGAAAAAATCTAAGGGTGCGGCAACAGCTTGCCGAGCTGTTTAGCAGGCAGGAAATCCATTGGTAAAAGAAAGGTCAATATCGAATAAAAGTACCCTTGCAAAATTGCAGATTATCCATACATACCTTCAAAATTTCCAGCCTCTCAAAATCTGAGATATTACCTATTCGATCAGGCCAGATGGAGCTGGTGAATGCGCTATAAATCTTTCGTGTTGAGGTGGCATCAGAGGTTGTGATATCGTCAAATGTGAAATTGCCATTTTTCCGGCAGCGACAACCTTGACGGAATGCAGGTTGATGCAAACAGAAACGCTTTAATTTTTCGGGGAGGGGAAGAAAATGAAAAGAAAACATGTCATGCTGATTTGTTTCATAGGTTTCATACTGATGCTCGGCTGGAGTTGTGCACCCTCAATTATCACCCTCGATACCGGCGTTTACCAGAATGGGATACTCTACGCGACATCGAGCAAAGATGTAACGGCAGTATATAATGCAACGCTTGCGGCGATGGTAAAGTTCGAGTTTCAAGTAACAGGCAAGGCAAAAGATGCATTTTTTGCCAAGGTTGATGCAAAGAGTGCGGACGGAATGAAGATCATTGTACAGATCAAAGCAGGGGGGAAAAACCGTACAGACTTTCTCATTAAGGTCGAGTCTTTCAATCGGGAGAGGTCTGTCCTCATCTTTGATGAGATACAGAAGTATCTTGGTGTAAAGGCGAAGAAATAGGCAGGTGCACCGATAAAGCGATCTTGGATCTGACCTTTTCAATGTTTTAGACGAGGAGGAGGGTAGGCCTTGTTTCGGTGACGCGGTAAGGATAAATGGAGCGGCTATCGCGCGACTAAAGAGCGGCTCGGCGCAAGTCGATCTGTGGTTCTATCGGGTCGGCGACAATATCAAAATATCGTCCATATGCCGGAAATATTTCATATCCAGTTTTTCCATCTTCCGGGTCAAGTTCCATAAGATAAAAGACCCCGAGCAACGGTGACAGGGAAGAGCCTCTCGGTATACTGAGAACCTTATAATTTTATCGATTTCGATATGAAATCATCAATCCAAGACCTGTGCTTTTGCTATGTACCACGGGTTTCCTATCCGTTTTAAAACCTGATGTATTCCATACAAAACTGTAAATATCAGTTCTAAAAATTCCTGAGATACTTGATTTTAATCTCAGGTTGACGCCTCCTTGATAATGATGGTAAGTCATTAGAATAATCGAAATAACCGACAACAACTTTACCTGAAGACTATATAATGGAAATCAGTGAATTTAAAGCTTTGCTTAAACCCGTGACCGATCTTGTCTCAAGTATGGCGATAGACGCTAAACTTGCCGAGGAACTAAACCGCCGCTTCCGGCCTGGAGATGAAGTGTTCGATACGATTGAGAAAGCT
>DRHF01000185.1 GCA_011049715.1 Desulfobacterales bacterium | reverse complement strand
CCTACATCCCAAAAGTCTACCGGCAATTTACGACAAACAGCAACAAGGATGCAGAGTACCCTGAAAACGGTATTATCAACCCGGATTTAACTGCTGTTTCACAGGGAACATTAACGCTCAAAGATTTCATAAAGAAATCATCCTTCAGCTTAAGACCATCAACCGATGACAGGCCGTTTTTTTTCAAAAATACGCTTGGCCTTCCAAAAAAGATAAAGCCTCTCCTGATCATTACCGCGGTCATAAATTTTGTGGTCATCGGGGCAGCAATGCTGCACGGCAGGCCCTATAAAAAAGTCAACAATCTATTGGTTACGGCACTGCTGCTGGGAGCCGGGTTTATGTTGATAGAAATTTCCTTATTTCAAAAACTTATACTGTTTATGGGTTATCCTATCCTTTCATTGGCGGTTGTATTGGGTTCGCTTTTGGCAGGGATGGGCGCGGGTAGTTACTATGGCGGCAGGTTTTTTCCGGGGCGGAATTCCAAAAAGCTTACGATATTCAGTTTCATTATATTCGCGGCTGCTTTTGGTTTATTCTATCTCCTCTCATACATAATTTACGATTTAATGAGCACCCCAATTGCCATCAAGGCTCTGCTCAGTTCATCCATATTAATACCACTTGGATTTCTTTTGGGGGTTCCCTTTCCGACTGTTATAAGACTTGCAAAAGAGAATGGAACCGAAAAGTTCATATCCTGGATATATGGAATTAACGGGACAATGGCTGTTTTCGGATCCGCATTAACTATCGCCATCTCAAATTTAGCAGGCTTCTCATATTCTTTTTTTTCAGGGGCCGCATGCTACCTGGCAATAGCGATCACTGCAACTGTCAGAAAAGAGTAGTACTCGAAAATCCCATGGGGCAGTTTTATTTGCTTTCCTTTTGTTATCCGCACTCCTGCACTTTTGCATTAATAATACTGCTTTTCAGGTCCGAGAGTTCCACTGTTTATTTCTCTACACTCATTAGTAGCCCGATTTCTTCTCTTTTGCCTTATTTCTGAACACCATCGTTTCACGGTTAAATCTGTCAGCCATCTGCAATATGTCACTGTCATTATGATAAAGGAGTTTCGCGCGCTCGATGCCAAGCCCATCACTTCTTCGGTTCAGAGTAAAAGCTTTGTGATAGTTTGACACGATATTTTGTACCACATCCCCTGTGGCAGTGTCCTCGAGATCGACCTTGCCGTTGCAATCGCATAAATAAGCCTCTTCATCATTAAGCACATTTACGAATAAAACCGTCCCGCGAACACCGGCCAGGACCAACGGGGTCCCAACCTCAAACAGGGTCTCTCTTTTAATTATTGCAAGAAACCACCCTTTTTTTACTTCTACTTTAGGGGACGAAAATACATCCTCTAACAGGACAGTACTGTTTTCTTTTATAAGAAATACTGCGTAATCGCGTATCTCGATCTCGGCTTCCGAATTATCGCCGGTTTTTACCACATCCCCTTCCCTCACAGTATCACCTACATCACCGCGGTTATTATTGATAAAAACCTCCCCGGAAACAAAGCTGACCCGGCCCTCTTCCGGCATAATCCAATCTTCATCT
>DRHF01000184.1 GCA_011049715.1 Desulfobacterales bacterium | reverse complement strand
GTCGGGAAACGGGGAACAGGATAGCATATTGAAATGCCCCGCTAGACCCTGGTTAATACAGGGCATCTATTTTCTTATTGGGGGTGGTAGAAAGTTGGCTGATGTCCCTCGTTTAGGCGCTTTAGTTCTTTGTCCATCAGTGGGGTGGGAACCACCGCTCTGGGTCAACTCCTGCAGGGTGCCGTATTCTTCAACATTGGGTTTAGCATACTCCTCTTTTTCATTCTCTTTTTCTTTATTTTTTTCCGATAGATCGATTGTTTTTTCTTTTTTCATTTTTTCCTCCTCTTTCTTACTTCTGTCCTGTGCTTGTTTTGGACAAATTCCCCTGGTTAAAGACAGCGTTAAACCAGAGTTCAATCCCAAACACATGCCACAAAGACCAGACATCTTTATGGTATTCTTCATCATTTTTCCTGTCAGGTTTCTTTATCTGCTGATACATGCGGCGGATTTCATTCCCATCCACCCAACCCATGTCTGCGATGGTGAGGGAGTCAGTGAGAAATTCCCCGCCCTGGGACTGGAATGCCTCAATAAAGATTTGTGAAAATTCGGCTTTGTCGTAGCGGCGAAGGACGCTCTCCGGCAGGTAATGTCCCATAGCTCGACGGAGAACGAACTTTTTCTGATTGTTGCGAAAGCGCTGCGCCTCGGGCAGGGCCATACCGAACTCAAGCAATCGCCGGTCGTGGAAGGGATGACGCAGCTCGATGCCAAAAGACGACGCAGACCGTTCTTCCATTTCGATGGCGTGGGTTTGGAATCCGCTGGTGGAGTTCGTGTAGTGTGCGGCCTGGGCAAAGCTCGAGAAGGTGTGCCAGTCGATATCTTTGCGCAGACGGTTGGGCAGCCCGATGGATCTTGAAAAGGCCGGATTGATCCAGGTAAATCTGTTCCGACCGTTTTTGAGCCGCCGTAGCCCCCGCTGCACGGCTACCGGGATAAAGGGTTTGAGGGCCCAGCGCCACAATGGATTCGACGGAATCGGCAAAAGGGAAGTTACGTCCCTGTCCTGACGAGCGTGCCGGATGAAGGTTTGGATCTTCAGCTGTTTCAACAGATCGGCGTAACGATATTCGTTTCCTGTAAACCACTCGTCCCCGCCCAGACCGGTCAACATCACCCTGAACCCCTTCTCCCGCGCCAGCTCTTCCATCGCATCGGACATCGATCCGTTCGGGTAATCGGGAATATCCAGGTAACGGTCCACCTGGGCCTCGTACCAGGATCGTTTCCGAACCGCCAGCGGCATCGGGTTGGATTTGATGTTCCACTTTTGTTTCACAGCCTCGATATACTCGCTTTCATCGCAGCCCCATCCCGGAAAGACCAGGGAAAAGGTCTCGAAACCGTTTTTGGATACCGCGCCGGTGTTTATCAGCGACTGGGCCACACAGGAAACCGACGAGGAGTCCAGACCACCGGAAAGCTGCGCGCCAACCCGCCCGTGTGTCCGCATCCGGCAATGCACGGCCTTTTTAAAAATATCCAGAAAATGAGCGGCATATTCCTCATCGGATCGGTATCTGATCTGTTGTGACGGATCGATGTCCCAGTATCGCTCCATATGAACCCGATGCTCGGTTATGATTAAAAAATGGGCGGGCGGCAGACGGAATATCCCCTTATAGAGGGTCTCTTTTTTGTTGCTGACCGCACTGACCAGGTATTCGCCGATCATCCCCTCGTTCGGTTCGCGGGGAACAGACGGTATTTTAAGAAGCTGCTGGAGTTCTGAAGCAAACAAAAACGTGCGGGTATCAGTATAGTAATAGAACGGTCGAATCCCCAAAATGTCCCTGGCGCAAAACAGTTGCTGTTTTCGGCTGTCCCAGATGGCAAAGGCAAAGTCCCCCAGGATCCGACTCGGACATGCCGTGCCCCAGCACGTGTACGCTGCCAGGACCATCTCGGCATCGGTATTTGTGCGAAGCGCTATCCCTTGGGTTTTCAGCGATGCTTTCAGTTCCTTTTGGTTGTCGATCCGTCCATCAAATGTCAGACACAGGTTGCCTGTATCGTCACACAGCGGCTGGTTTTCGTGGAGCGATTCCGGGGTGGTGGCCAGCATCTGGTGACCGAAACCGATACGACTGCCGATCCACTTGCCGGTGCCGTCGGGCCCGCGGTAGGCGATGGCGTTTGTCATACGCGCCAGCAGATCCGGATCAACATCCCGACCGTCTCGATTAAATATGCCTGCGATGCCACTCATTTGATAGTGAACAGTTAAGAGTAAGAAGTGAAAAGTGAAGAGAAAAAGTAAATAGTAAATAGTGAAAAGAAGTTTGAGGTCCCTGAAACCTGACACCTGACACCTGTCTCTTTATAAGCCGACCAGGCGCAAACCCGACACCTGCTCATTCCCCTTCTCACTCCGGTGCCTCTTTTCCCAGCGGCCTGAACCGCTCCCGAACGTCCTCGGTGTCATTGACGGGAACACCATCGACTTCTACCCATGCGTGGGCTTCAAAATCCCCGTTTTCAACCCGTGCACCCAGGCGCAAATCGCATCCGATCCCCTGACGCTGCAGACATCGACACAGCACCATGGACTGAGTCAGGCATGTTGCCCCAAACGGCCCGTGTGCAGCAGCGATCCGGATCATTTTTGCGATCTTTTGAGCCTTGGGCAACGCTTCACTATCCGATGAGATCGAATTGACCGGCAGACTGAGTTTCAAAACCGTCTGAACCGTTTTGTAGCCGAACAGCTGCAGTCCCAGTGTCGTCAGGGGCAGCATAAGAAGCGCCTTTGACAGGAGCAGCAGTTCCCAGAGGGACAGGTGTTTAATTTTCTCCCACTTATTTGTCATGAAGTTCAAGCAACCCATGCCCCGCCATTTTTTCAACAAAATCCACAAGATCGCTGCGCAGCACGTCGGCCGCCACATCGTATCGATCCTTGAGCGTTTCATAGGCCTTCTGAATGGACTCTGTTTCGCACAGGACAGTCCACATGCGCGTGCCCACCTTGTCGAGCCCGAAGTAGCACTCGCTGTCCAGGTTGAGCATCACGGTTTCACCCCGGACGTTTTGAGTCAATGTATGGTCGGAAACAGAGACTTTTGTGGTATCGGAAAGTGTCATGGCAAACTCCAGTGTTTGTTAGTGAATAGTGAAAAGTAAATAGTGAAGAGAAAAAGGACAGACCATTAGGTCCTCCAAACGGATAAATTTCAGAGAAAAAGTGAGAAGAGCAAGATTTGGGTTTGCGCCTGGTCGGCTTATAAAAAGACATGTATCAAAACCGAAGATCAAAGGTTTTGCTATTAAGACTCTTTTCCCTTTTCACTCTTCACTATTCACTTCCTTCTCCAGACACCTGACAGCCGACCCCTGACTCCTGATCCTAATAATGAATGAGCGATCCTTCTTTCTTAGCAATCCGCAACCCATATTGAAAAGTTGCCAAGCCGATGGGCAGCAGCAGAGCGGAAAACAGGGCCAGAATCAGGACCTTATTATAAATCATCGAAAATGAGGCGCCATTAATCAGTATCTGACGCATCGCCTCCAGGGCGTGGGTAATGGGCAAAAACCACGAGACCGGCTCAAGCCAGGACGGCAGAATATCGATAGGATAAAAGACACCGCCCAAAAGCCCCGAACCGGTTGTGACAGCCAGATTAATGGGACTTCCCTGCTTAAAGACAATAATAAACGCGGCTGATATCAAACCGATGCCGGCAAAGGATGCCACGGTCAGGATCATAACCACAATAAAAGACAGGATACTCGTCATGTGGAGGTTAAGGCCGAACAGCAGAGCACCGAGAACGATGTAAACAATGACCCTTAAGGACGTAACCGAATAACTGTAGAGTGTGGATGAGAACAAAATGGTCGAAACCGGCGTCGGTGTTATCAGCAGGGTCTCCAGTGTGCCCTCGACCTGGGCGCTTCGAATCTCGTTTGAAAAACCTTCCAAAGATACGCTCAGATAATCGGTTAAGGCAACGCCGATGATGACGAAACTGAAGTAGTCGCCTCCCCAAGGTGCGAGCTGGTCAGAAATACCGCCGCCGATCAGCTTGGAGACAAAAAAGAAGACCATGGATGAAAAAAAGATACCGACAAACTGAAGGAGAAACTGCAATTTGTAGCTGAGGGCGATCTGGAGGTCGCGGATTAGGAAAGCGGCCGGTTTATTGAGGGTACTGATATTCATTTTATTTTATGGGACACGGAAATATTTGTAAAAATGAAAAGTTAATAGTGAAGAGTGAAAAGTAAGAAGTAATAAGAAGTAAGAAGTAAATAGTTAGAAGTGAAAAGGGAAAAGAAGAGAATGAATATTTTAAGCCAGTTTTGCTTTTTTGGAACGGATCAGCCCAGATAAGACTTTGGGTTTCATGTCCTCCAGAGACGGACAAGTGTCAGGGCTGAAGATCAAAGGTGGTACTTTTAAGACTCTTTTCCCTTTTCCCTCTTCACTTTTCACTGCTCACTGCCCTACCCTGTCAGTTGCCCTCAATTCTTCAATCTGCTAATCCCTCACTTCTCCTTTTTCACTTTTCACTATTCACTATTCCCTCTTTACCAATTTTTCGAAGATGGATTCTAAAGGAACATCTTTACGGTTGCAGGCGTAGATCTTGATGTTTTGTCTGATGAGGTGACTCAACAGGGCCGGGATATATGCTTCTTGTTTTGCAAGTTCAATCTCCATCATGCCATTTTTTTGAACGATATGTGACAACGGGATGCCGATTTTTTTCAACAAATTATGAGATTGTATGGCAATTTTAAGGTAGTAAAGACTTTTTTCTTGTATGAGCGACTGCATCTGTTTGAGGCTTCCGGTTGCCATCACGCTCCCTTTGTGAATGATCGCCAGGGTGTCACAGACTTCCCGGGCCTCTTCAAGGTTGTGGGTACACCATATAATTGTTTTTCCCCTTTTACCGGCCAGATCTGTTTTAGCAAATTTTCTGATTTCGGATGCGGCCACCGGATCGAGGCTTCGGGTGGGTTCGTCCATCAGAAGGATTTTCGGATCCGGGAGGAGCGCCCGGGCCAGGGAGAGGCGTTGCAGCTGGCCGCTGGAGTATTTCATAACCTGAGTGTCTGCTTTTTCGCCGAGATCGACCAAATCAAAAAGCTGCTCAATGCGACATGTTTTCTTCGGATTTTTTAAATCCCACAGGGAGGCGAAAAAAGACAGATTCTGTCGACCGCTCAGCCGCCAGTAAAAACTTCGTTCGTTGGAATTGACAAAACCGATAATATTTCTCACCTTTTCAGGTTGATCGACTAGGTTATACCCACAGATGGACGCTTCTCCCTTGTCCGGCAGAATAAGTGTTGCCAGAATTTTAATCAGGGTGGTTTTTCCTGCACCGTTGGGACCTAAAAGTCCGAATATCTTACCTGATGGAATTGAAAGAGAAACGTTATTTAAGGCATTGACCACGCGGGGCATTCTAAGACCCAGCCGGGTTCGCAAGGTACGTTCCACGAAGGTCTTGGATATGTTTTTTAGGTTTATGCTGTGCATTCTATCGATTTTGAATTCTTTGCCTACTGCCTACTGCAGATTGCTTCTTACTCTTCACTTTTCACTTTCAACGCCCAGCTCCGCCTCCTGGCTTACATGGCCAGAGGTAGTTTATCTAATTGAATTTATTGATATTTTAAACAAAACAGCCTGTCCGGGACATAACGGACAGGCCAATGGTTATGATTTCTTTTTTTTCATTTTATTCCCCAGCGGCATCATCTTGTAGGAGTTTTCAAAACGAATGGCCATCCCATCCTTTTCTGACCGAATCACTTTCCCGGAGACTTCGACGGACATCAGATTGCTAGTCGGTTTTAATTCGCTGTTGATCTCTAGTTTCATGGAGAGGGAGACCGGGGTTCCGACGGGGAGGGGGTTTGATGTTTTGAAATAGGCCCCATTGGCACAAATATTCTTAGTATTCAGTTCTATCGTATCAATATTGTGCCAATTGGATTTTAATCGGATCTTTGAAAAGATCCTTAACTCGAAGCGCTCCATTTTCCGTTTTTCTTGTATTGCCATCATCACCCTCATCACTTGGGCTATGCAAAGAAATAGATATGGATTATTCTGACTAAACAATAATGATAGCGAGTACAATAAGGGAAAAGTACTATTTTGGTATTAGATTTGATGCTTTATAGTATTAGTAAATCTAATACTTTTTATACATCTTTATTCTTTACTGCTAGTACTTTTGTAATACTTTGGTATGAGGAAAGGATTAGATTGGAATTTGGAATTTAGACTTTGGATTGGAGAATATCAGGTCCTCCAAAGGCGGATAAATCCTCCGGAGGCGGACAAGTGTCGGGTTTGCGCCTGGTCGGCTTATAAAGAGACAGGGAACAGGGGCGGGCAGGTGATGGGTAAAAAAGGAATAGAATCTGGGGATGGATGAACTAGGCGTTTTGGATATTTTCCAGCGGAGAGATTTGAAAATCTTCATCAAAACAGATCGCCATCCCTTCCTCGTGGGTTCGAATGATGGTGCCGGTCAGATTAACCAGCGCCGAATTCCCGGCTATATCTTTCAGCCGATCGATTTTGATGATCAGATCCAAATCCACCCGGGTCCCCACCGACAGCGGGTCGGATGTTTTTAAAAACGCTCCACCGGCGCTGACATCCTGGGTCAGCAGCTTGATGGTTTTGATATCCTTATCTTTTCCACGAACCGTTATGTGGGATAAAAGCTGAAGCTTGAATCGTTCTAATTTTCGTTTTTCACCTGGTTTCATGTTTACCGGCCCAGTGTGAACCCCAAGAGGGCATTATTAGGGTGAAAACAATTATGACTAAAAATAAATGCGGATTTCAATTTGAAAACATCAGATGGTGGCCATTATTCCCCAAAAGGAGCTATGATTTTAACATCTATTATCGATTAAAAAAAATGATGTCAATAAGGGAAAAGTATTATTTTGATCTAATTTTTGAAAGGGAAAGTATTAGAAAAATAATACTGAAAAAGGAGGTAGCTATTAGGTTCTGAATCGGATACTGAAGGGGTTTAGAAATTTTTTGCAGCCCAGAGTGAAGCCTGAAGACGGTTTGGTACATTGATTTTTTTATAGATGTTATAGATATGGACTTTAACGGTATTGGAGCTGATTTTCAGATCGTAAGAAATCTGATCGTTTGATGCGCCGGATGTGACGCAAAAAAGAATCTCTTTTTCCCTTAACGTCAGCGGATTTTCCAGATCATGAAAATTTTCGCTTTTATTTTCGAAGTCAAGTAGCACCTGGGTGAGTGCGCGCCTTGAAAACCACAGCTCCCCCTTTTTGATCGCCCGAATCCCTTTGATAAAAATCGGGCGCGGGCAGTTTTGCGTAAAAACGCCGCGTATTCCCCGTTTTAGAATCTCTTTTTCAAGCTGGATATCGATCTGCTGAGAAACATTGAACAGGGCCAAGCTGCACTTGAGGTGGTTATCAGAAAACCGGGCGCCCAGGTCGGTCCAGACGGTTGAAAGTCCTTTGTTTAAACAGTCCCAAAGGATCAGGGTGCTTTTGTCTGCCTGCTTGTTGATCATCTGCGCAATATCCGTGTCTTCGCAGCATTGGCAGGCATACCCGGTCTCTTTTGCAATAAAGTCAGCCAACAGCTCATTTTGCAGGATCTGCGGGCCGAAAATATTGATATAATAACTGTTTTTGGAGATTGTTACCACCGTGTGAAAGCCTCACTAGCTTTCGCGTTCATATTCAGGCCTGGCGCCCCGACCTTTAGAGTCGTGTAATTGCAGCAACATCCAAATCCCCGGTATCTTCGGTCCTTGAGATAGGGGGAGTCAGGTGATGCGCCTTGATCTTGTTGAGCAGCGATTTATAGCTGATATCGAGCAGTGCAGCCGCCTTTACCCGGTTCCAGTCGGTCCGCTCAAGGCCGATACGGATCAGCTTTTTTTCTGTACGGGCGCTGAATTCTCCGGTAATGCTCTTTAAAGAAATATTGCTCAAATCCCGAGTGTAGTTTTTCACATCTGACAACCCCGCAAGTGAATCGATGTATTCTCTAAAATCAGCCAGATACCAGAGTTTGGGGTCTCTGTTTTTTGGCAATGCGGGGTCGGTCATCCAGTTTTCATCATTGTGCAACAACGCCTGTTT
>DRHF01000183.1 GCA_011049715.1 Desulfobacterales bacterium | reverse complement strand
CATCCAAGAGGAGTACTACCATAATTTTCGCAGTTTCAGTAATAGCGCGATTTATCGAATAATTATGTCAAAGAACAGAAAGCGCACGGTGGATGCATTGCCCATAGCCGCATGACCGCACAAAACTTAGGACTGTCAAGTTTTATAAACAGGAGTAAATATATTGAAAAAATATACACCTAGCGCAAAATCGTCCGACAACAAGGGAAAATGGTGCGTTGTTGACGCAGACGGAGCAATTTTGGGAAGATTGGCAACGACGATTGCCTCCCGACTGAGAGGCAAACACAACCCCTTTTTTACCCCCCATGTTGATACCGGTGATAGTGTGATCGTTATCAATGCCGATAAGATTGCCCTTACCGGGAAAAAGTTGGATCAGAAATATTATTATAGACATAGTGGTTATATTGGGGGTCTCAAAATGATTACCGCGAAACACCTTTTGGAAAAAAGACCCGAGGACCTCATTCGATTCGCCGTAAAAGGGATGCTACCCAAAAACAAGCTTGGCAGAAAGATTTTTGGAAAACTGAAGGTTTACAGCGGAAGCACTCACCCACATGACGCCCAACAACCCGAAGTGATTGAACTTCAACATTAGGCGTTTTGACAAATTAATTAATCATCGGGGAATTTGATGGAAACAAATAATATTTATTACGCAACAGGAAAACGAAAGAGAGCCGTCGCTCGAACCTGGCTAACGCCGGGAAAGGGTGAAATTACCGTCAATAACAGGCCGATTGACGATTATTTCCCTACGGATACAACCAAGGCTATACTGACTCAACCTCTTGTCTATACCGATACTCAAGAGATGTTTGATATCAATGTCCGGGTTAAGGGGGGTGGTATATCCGGACAAGCAGGCGCCATCCGCCACGGCATTACCAAGGCACTGTTACAAGCGAACCCCGATCTAAGGCAAATTCTCAAAAAAGCCGGTTTTGTCAGACGCGACCCCCGGATCAAAGAAAGAAAAAAATATGGCCAGAAGGGCGCCCGTGCCCGTTTTCAGTTTTCCAAACGCTAACAGACTCTCTTCTTCAATTGGCATAGGGAATAGGGCTACCTATTCCCTATTAATTTTTAGAGTTCGTGGTTTTTCCTACAGCTTCTTTTTTATTTCCCACCTTCTTATCCAAACAAACCGAATTAAAAAAAATCTCACCCAAAGGCGCAAAGAACGCCAAGGATTTTTTTTCTGTTTTCCTTTGCGTGAGAGAAATAAAAAATATGGGCTTAAACTTTGGGAGAACCCAAAAAGAGACAGAGCGATAGCTCCGTGATTTTTCTATAAATTTTTTTAACACAGGGGAGGTTTTTAAAAAATGCCCAAAGCAGAACGGATTATTGAATATAGCAAAAAGATTGAAGAGGTCTATCGGCGGAGAACACCGAGGTCAAAAAAAATAATAAAAAACGGTGAAAATTATGTGCCTGGCGGTGATATGCGGATTTCTGTCTGGTTTGAGCCCTATCCAACTGTCATGTCAAAGGGAGATGGCTGTCGCCTGTACGATGTCGATGGCAACGATTACCTCGACTTTTCAAATAACTGGACATCGATGATCCTTGGAAACAACCACCCAAAAGTTGTCGAAGCCATCACGCGTCAGGCGCCTCTAGGTTCTGCGATGGCGGCGCCTTCAGAGAGTGTATACGATTGGGCGAAAATTTTGTGTGAAAGAATACCTTCGGTAGACAAGATACGATTCTGTACTTCAGGGACCGAAGGGGTGATGTTCGCTGTCCGCGCCGCCAGGGCATACACCGGTAAGGATAAAATCCTGAAAATGGAAGGTAACTATCACGGAAGCTACGACATCATGGAAATGCAGGTCGGTTGGCGTAGGCTCCCCCGGGGAATCCCGAAGAGCGTGGAAAAGGATGTATTGGTCACCCCATTTAACGATAAGGAGGCGGCAGAAAGGGTTATTAAGGAGAACAAGGATGAGCTGGCGGCGGTGATTGTTGAGGGTATAATGGGAGCAGCCGGAATGATTCTACCTGAAAATGATTACCTAAAGTTCCTTCGTCAGGTCACAAGCGACAACGGCGTGCTTCTCATCTTAGATGAGGTTATCAGTTTTAGGCTGTCAACAGGTGGCGCTCAGCAGATCTTTGGGGTTGAACCCGATCTGACCGCTTTGGGAAAAACAATAGGTGGTGGGCTTCCGGTGGGCGCCTTTGGTGGACGCGATGATGTCATGGCCGTATATTCGCCCAAGCAGAAACACCCGGCTCACCATGCAGGAACTTTCGTTGCCACTCCCATCTCTGTGGCCGCTGCAATCGCCGGTCTAAAAGAGATGACGCCAGGGGCCATCAAAAGAATAAATGCATTGGGTGTTTCACTAAAAGAAGGATTGAGGGGTGTTCTGGATGATTTAAAAATAAGAGCGCAACTTACGGGTTACGGTTCACTTCAGCAAATTCATTTTACTCACGAACCGGTATTCACCGCCTCGACCGCCTTCCTAACCCAGGACAAGGATGTCCTCCGGCTCTTTCATTTGGCGATGATGAATAAAGGTGTATTTATTCCCAACAGGGGGTTCTTTGCCATATCGACGCCGATGACAGAGGCTGAAATCCACAAAGCGGTCAATGCCACTGATGAGGTACTGAGTGAATTAAAACCCCTTATTCGGGAGATTGCACCCCAATTGGTCGGATAGCCTGGGGGGGTGTATGTTGAATTGGGATGACGGAAAAAATACAAACATAACATGGGGGGCAGCAATGGCTCTGAAGAAGATATTAGACGCCGAGTCGGTCGCGATTGTCGGTGCATCGAAAAATGAAACCAAACGAGGATTTCAGGCTATCCGAACACTTCTGGATGAAAAATTTGAGGGCAAAATCTTTCCGGTCAACCCAAAAGAAGACCGGATACTGGGGTTAAAATGCTATGACAAGGTCTCGGATATTAATGAACCCGTGGACATTGTGCTCATTACCACACCGGCAAAGACAGTACCTGATATATTGGAAGATTGTGGGAAAAAAGGTGTTTATGGCGCTGTCATTGTTGCCGGGGGATTCGGAGAACTGGGCAGGGAAGGTAAAAAGCTGGAAGATAACGTGGCGGAAACCGCCCGGAAAAACAACATCCGGATCATCGGTCCCAATACGTCCGGAATGATAAATCTTAAAAATAGTTTAAATTTGGCAGGCCTTCATGGTGCACCCAAAGGGGATATCGCTCTTCTCACCCAAAGCGGGAACATGGCTCTTACACTGATCACGGAGGCGAAGATCAAGAGTCGAAAAGGTTTTTCCTATTATGTAGGTGTTGGAAACGAAGCGGACATCAAATTTCATGAATACCTCGAGTTTTTTCAGCAAGACCCTGATACAAGAGCTATTTTGATGTATGTGGAGGGAATGAGGGAAGGCCGGAAATTCCTTCAGTGGGCGTATAAAACGACTCTCAATAAACCGATCATCCTTCTAAAAAGTGGGCGATCGACCACCGGAAAAAAATCTGTGGGCTCACATACCGGGGCATTGGCCGGTATATCAGAGGTGGCAAAATCGGCATTTGAGCGGGCGGGTATCATTGTGATTGAAAAATCGGATGAACTTTTCCCAGCCGCAGAGGCCCTTTCGAGTCTACCACCAATAAAAAACAAAAGTGTTGCAATTTTGGCGGATGGCGGGGGGCATGCCACCATCGCCGCCGATCTTTTAACCGATTTAGGAGTACAAATCCCCGAATTAAGTGAAAAGACCCAAGCCAGACTCAAAGGGATCCTCCCACCTGCCGCATCGGTAGTAAATCCAGTCGACGTGGCAGGGGGTACGGATTCTGATCCTGCTGTTTTTGCTGAATGTGCCAGGATTGTTTTGAAAGATCATAATATCGGCGGCCTGTTGATTGGAGGCCTTTTTGGGGGATACGGAATTCGCTTTTCAGAGACGCTCGCCTTAATAGAGGAGGATGCATCACATATCATGGGAAAGATGGTAAAAAAATACGGCAAGCCGATCATTCTCCACAGCCTTTTCAGCTCTGTTAAGCCGCATTCCCTCGATCTTTTACGCTACTATAACATACCCGTATACGACTCTCTGGATGTGGCATGCAAATGTATCGGTGTCTTGGTTCAATACGGCAATTATCTCAAGTCGTACCATGCAAAGGCAAGATTTGTTTTTAACTGGGGTGCCAAGGCAAAGCCGGAAGGGATCAAAATCTTTAAAAAGGCAAGGGCTGAGGGGCGAAACGTTCTATTGGAGTACGAAGGAAAGGAAATTCTGAATTTACACGGTGCACCGGCTTGTGAGGATTGTCTGGCCAAGACGGCGGAGGAAGCGGTGAACACAGCAAAAAACATTGATGGTGATGCCGTTCTAAAAATTGTTTCCCCGGATATACTACACAAAAGCGATATTGGAGGGGTTCGTGTCAAACTCAACACCGAATCAGAGGTTCGTTCTGCATTCGAGGAGATCATACAAAATGCAAGACGATTTGATGAAGATGCGGATATCAGGGGAGTCGCTGTATCACCAATGGCCAAAGAAGGTATTGAAGTGATTATCGGAACAAAAATGGATGACCAGTTCGGTCCCATTATCATGTACGGGTTGGGAGGTATACTAGTGGAGGTTTTAAAAGATGTATCTTTCAGCGTACTTCCCATCTCTTGGGCAGCTGCTAGGAAGATGGTCGAAGAGACAAAATCTCATCCCATTTTAAAAGGATTCCGGGGAAGTGCACCAAGCGATGAACGGGCGGTAATTGGCCTGTTGGTAAAGTGTTCCGAAATCATTGAAGCGTATCCTGAAATACAGGAGATGGATCTCAATCCGGTGATTGTCCACGAAAAAGGTCTGACGATCGTAGATGTACGAATTATAATGAAACCTGAAAGAGGATAATCTTGAGTAAAATGCATCGCCTCCCCGAAACTCCATTCGAACCATTCCTTTATCCACTCAACGGGTCATCGGATTTTTAATCGCGTAAACTCGCCCATAAGGGTCTATAAAGGAAAAACAGGAAGTGTTCTTTTAATAGCAAACTGTTTGGATTTTAATCAGATAATTTTCCTTAACCGGTTCCGTTCAGAAATCTGTTTTTCCTTAACAGTCCCTAATGGCCTCACACAGTACACGACTTAAAAATCTAATAACCCATTTCGTTACTGTTAATAAAATGCAAGCAAAACTCTCCGACTCCTCAAATATAGGAATACGGTTCAGATCTTCAATTCCTTGAAAAGATATGAATGATGGGGTATTAACAAGATATCAACTCCAAAAAGAGGCGGAAAGAATGTGTGATTTTTCCGGCTAAAAAGCGAACATGAATCCAAAGTATTCGGTGAATTGATTATGGAACGAATGGACTATTTTATCAGACGTTTTCTTCTTGTTATTCCAACCTTTATCGGAATTACCATTTTGGTTTTCGGGCTGATCCAATTTGTACCCGGCGGGCCTGTTGAACAGGTTATCATGCAAATGAAAGGAATCGGTGTTTCAGAATCCGGCAGAAGCATCGGTGTTCAGGGTTCCATATCAGATCAGCAACGAAAAGACATCGAAGCCCATTTCGGTTTTGATAAGCCATTTTATAAGCGATACTGGAAATGGCTTATCACAGACAGACTCGGCATGAAGATGGAATCTTACAAATTCCCCAACAAAACCACCTGGCAACTCATAAGGGAGCGATTTAAAGTTTCGCTGATCTTCGGAATCACCGGTTTTCTTTTGTCTTATTTGGTTTGTATCCCCTTAGGGATCTTGAAGGCACTACGGCATAATAAAATATTTGATCTCGTATCGAGCATCACGGTCTTTATCGGGTACGCCATTCCGCCATTTGCATTTGGAATGGTTTTGAAAATGTTGTTTAGCGGGACGGTGGAGGGCTTGTGGGACATTTTTCCTGTCTCCGGGTTTTATTCGGATAACTTCCACACCCTGACCTTTTCTGAAAAGGCATATGATATTTTCAGACACATGTTTCTGCCGGTGATCTGTTATATGATTGGAAATTTTGCAGTGTTGACGCTTTTGATGAAAAACTCTCTTTTAGAACAGATCAGCAAAGACTATATCCGAACGGTTCTCGCAAAAGGTGGCAGTTTTACGCACGCCGTTTGGGGGCATGCTTTGCGAAATTCCCTTATCCCCATTGCAACCGGATTCGGATCCATTTTAACCGTCATGTTTGCGGGGTCCGTAATCATCGAGCAGGTTTTCGAAATTCCGGGGATGGGCCGTTTGAGTCTGGAGGCCATTGTCGGCCGCGATTATCCGGTTTTTATGGGTATTCTTTCTCTGACCTCGGTGCTGGGTCTTGTGGGGAACATTCTTTCGGATTTTACATATGTTCTGATCGATCCCAGGATAACTTTCCAGGAAAACTGACTTCACCCGGGTGAGTAGAAAAATGATGACGGGCATGTTTAAAAATCCGATAACCCAAAAAAGGATCCGCCGTTTTAAGGAGGTGAAACGTGCTTACTTTTCTCTGTGTGTATTAATCGGTCTTTATTCGATCAGTCTGGGGTCGGAACTTATCTCCAACAGCAACCCGCTCTATGTCCGGTTTAACAATAGATCTTATTTTCCTGCAATAAAATTTTATCCGGAAGATATTTTTGCCCGCAATGGCAAAAAGACAAGACCGGATTACAAAAAGCTAAATGCCCTCTCTGTTTTCAAAAGAAACCCTGACAATTTTATGATTTTCCCACCCATTCCCTATGGACCATTTGAAAGCATCGACCCGGCATCGATTGAAGTGTCAGATTATGTGACAATCGTCTTTACAACGATGCCCATGATCGGTACGGTCAATATTAAAAAAGATTATTCCATCGCGAGATCCGTTTCATTCGGTTCATTTATCGGCATGAAAGACGGCCAGGCAAAAGGCCTCTATCTCACTCAATTCTTCCAGATTCCTGACAGCTTAAAACAGGCGATCGAGTTGCGGTTTAAAAACCTAAAAGCGCCCTTTATTTCTGAAATGGGAAAGCGGTCCAATGGTGGTGAGTTTGCGATATCACTTTCGACTTTCACACCGCGAAAAAGACTCCCAAAGACCGTTCGACTGACATTCAGGGAAGTTGAGCCGAACAGCGGGTCCGATTTACAAAAGCCGGCTGAACTTTTTTTTAAAAAGAATTTAGAGATGGACCGGCATCTGTCAAATGAGGAAAATAAAAATTTTTGGAATGCCATTTCAAGCCGTGACAGGGAGATGCTTTCAGGCCTTATTCAAGGCCGATTTTCCGGACCCGTTGATTCCGTTACGCTGACCGTGAACAACAGGCGCTATATTGCTAATTTTATCAAAGAAGATGTTCGTTTCCCCTTTGCCCCTGTTCGAGGGCATATGATGGGGATTGACGGCGCGGGAAGGGATGTGTTGGCCAGGGTTCTCTACGGATTGAGAACCTCATTGACTTTTGGCCTGATGCTGGTGGCCTTTTCTGTGGCCATGGGCATCATTGCAGGGGCACTGCAGGGATATTATGGTGGTATTTTGGACATTACAGGTCAGCGTTTTATCGAAATATGGAGCGCCCTCCCGTTTCTTTATATTATGATTCTCATGGGATCGATTTATGGAAGAAGCTTTTCATTGCTTCTTTTCATTTATGGTCTTTTTAACTGGATAGGGATTTCCTATTACATCCGTGCGGAATTCCTTCGTCTACGCAAACAACCGTTTGTGGAATCTGCGAAATGTATGGGAATATCTAATTACAAGATCATCTTTAAGCATATTCTCCCCAATGCAATGGTACCGGTCATTACCTTCTTCCCTTTCTCTTTGGTTGGGGCGATTGGCGCACTTGCCGCCCTTGACTATCTCGGATTCGGACTTCCCCCCCCTACACCCAGCTGGGGGGAGCTGATTTTCCAGGCCCAACAGTACAGATGGGCGTGGTGGCTGATCCTTTATCCATCGATGGTGTTATTCATCGTGATGCTTCTCGGCGTTTTTATCGGTGAAGGCGTAAGAAACGCCTATGACCCCAAACAGTACTCCCGGCTGGAATAAAAAATTCCTATGGGCATATCATTTCATCAAAGTAGAGACGGTGTTGAATGCAAAGAAATTTACTGGAAATAAAAGATCTAAATGTTACTTTTACAACAGATGAAGGAACTTTCAATGCAGTTGAAAATGTGTCTTTTCATGTTGGGCGTGGTGAAATTGTTGGACTGGTAGGTGAGTCCGGATGCGGAAAATCGGTGACCGCATTGAGTATTCTTCGGCTTATCCCTTCTCCCCCGGGCAGGATAGAAAGAGGAAATATTTTCTTTAAAGGAAAAGATCTCCTGCAGATGAGTTCCGGTGATATGAGGAAATTTCGGGGCAGGGCGATCAGCATGATATTTCAGGAGCCTGTTGCTGCGTTGTCGCCTCTTCACAGGATCGGCCAACAGATGAAGGAGGTTCTGATCCTTCATAAAAAAATTTCAAAAGAAAGAGCAAAACAAATTTCAACCGAGTGGCTGGAAAAGGTTAAAATCCCGGATGCAAAAGAAAAAATGGCTGCATATCCCCATCAACTTTCAGGCGGGATGCAGCAACGGGTAATGATTGCAATGGCTCTGATGCTGGATCCTGAACTCATCATTGCTGACGAGCCGACAACCGCCCTCGATGTCACAGTACAGGCACAGGTCTTCGAACTTATTCTAGAAATGAAGCAAAAACACACTTCAATCCTTCTGATTACACACGATATGGGCGTTATTTGGGAAATGTGTGATCGGGTAATCGTGATGTACGCTGCGAGGATAGCTGAGGAAGCGAATCGAAATGATATTTTTTCAAATCCGGCGCACCCCTATACCCAAGGCCTCTTGAAGTCGATTCCAAAACTTTCAACTGATGGTGAAAGATTAAAGACAATTAACGGTCAAGTCCCTTCACCCGCCAATTATCCATCCGGATGTCATTTTCGAGACCGGTGCCCCTATGCCTTTGACCGTTGCCGGGAGGAAGAGCCGCCTCTATTCAATATTGCTAAAGGACACAAGGCAGCCTGTTTTCTCGTTCAACAAAGAGAGCTGTTGAATAGAAGCGGGGAGTGATATGCCAAAAACCATGGATCTGCAGGGAACAAAATCCTCGGTAATCGAAATCAAAGACCTGAAAACCTGGTTTCCTATTCAGCGCGGGATCCTGTCAAAAACAGCGGGGTATGTCAGGGCAGTTGATGGAATCTCACTGACAATTAATCGGGGGGAGATCGTCGGTCTGGTCGGCGAATCCGGATGCGGAAAGTCCACTTTGGGAAGGACTATCGTGGGGTTGGAAAAAGCGTGGGAGGGTACAGTTTTTTTCTACGGACAAAATCTTTTTACCTTAAACCGCCGGGATCGAAGGAAGATCACAAGGAAGTTACAGATTATTTTTCAGGATCCCCTTTCTTCTCTTAACCCGAGGATGAATGTTTTTGATATTGTTACGGAAGGGCTAGTCGAATTCGGCATGATCGAGGGCAGCCGTGAAGATCATGCCAAGAGGCTCCTAAAGCAAGTGGGGCTCGAGGGCGATGTCATATTCCGCTACCCCCATGAATTTTCCGGGGGACAGCGCCAGCGAATAAACATCGCTAGAGCCATATCGATGAGGCCTGATTTTATCGTATGCGATGAACCAGTGAGTGCGCTCGATGTATCTGTTCAAGCACAAGTCATAAACCTCCTCATGGACCTAAGAGACACCTATAACCTTTCATATCTGTTTATCTCCCATGACTTAAGTGTTGTCAGCAGTATCGCAAACCGTGTGGCCGTAATGTATCTTGGAATTTTGGCAGAATATGGATCGACAGTTGACGTGATTGACCATCCGATGCATCCCTATACAATCGCTCTGATCTCGGCGGTGCCTGTCCCCGGCAGGGATAAGAAGAAACGGATCGTCTTGGAGGGTGAAACACCGTCCTCATCGGCTCCGCCACCCGGGTGTAGATTTCATACCCGTTGTCCGGAAGTCATGAAGGTATGCAGGGTGAAGGTACCCCCTATGACGCGATCAGGAACACGACAGGTTTGGTGTCATTTGTATTAGAAAAAGCAGTTTCCCGTTTTGGGACCGGGAGTCCTTTGATGTCTGGTATGTAATGTGCCTGTTGGTGAATGACGGATGAGGGACCTATCGTGGATGCTATTTTTTTTTGGCCGGGTTTTTTGTCCCTTTACTTTTCTTTGCTTTAAGTGCAGCTATTAAATTGCTGATCGTTTCGATTTTCAGATTTACCATTTTGGTCTGAGCCTGGTCAAGTTTCAGGGAAGCCGCATTGTCAAGATAACGCTTTGCATTTTTAAAAGCAGCCATGGTTCCCTTGCCGGCCGCCACCTCCGCCCTGTAGAGAAGAAGCATCAGGTCGATGTTGTTCAAACGCCGGATCGCGGCATTATGGAGGGTTTCGGTGGTTGCATACGACAGGGCGATACCCAAATACGTCTTAATTTTCTCAAAATCGGGCACTCTTGAAACGCTCAACAGGGAGTCTGCCCTCTCCATGTAATAATGGAATATTAACGGAAATACTTCGTTTTTCTCATAGGCCGGCTTAATTGATGCCGGTGGTCGCATTTCCGGAAGATGAAGAAAAAGTTCTGTACCCATGGGGGCAAAATAACCTTTCCAGACTTCAACAGCGCCATCGGCAGTTTTGATATAATAGTTCTTCATATTCGAAAAACTGGTGCCGATCACCACTATAATCAGCAAGACAAATCCAGCTGCAATGGATCTCATCACCTTCTCAATGGGGTCTGGTCTTTGCATATCAACCGGCGGTTGGTCGCCGCTAGATCGTATGGGGGGGTATTTCGCTCTCTTTTTTGCGGCTGTAGTTTTGTCGGTAGATACTGCTGCGGTTTTGGTGGCTGCCTTGGTTTTCTTCGGGGTTTTTATTTTTGGGGCTTCTTTGCCTTTGGTTGATTTCGTCGTCAGTGGTTTTGTCTTTTGGTCCACTTCCCCGCTTTTTTTCAATCGCCCCTTTTTCTTTGATGTGGCCTTGATCAAACTGTTCTTTCCCATATAGACCTCTTCAAACCTGCGGCATTCTTGTGTGTTTGGTTAATCATGAGTAGTATATTGGTTTAATCGATTTTTGTAAACATTTTATTGCGATCAACTGATCGCCGAGCCTCCCAAAGGCCCTGAGTCATTTTATCAAAAAGAAATCCGGATCGGTTGCCGGATTAACCGGGTAATATATCGGCTTTTTGAAGTATCTCCTTAATTTCAGACTTTTCTTTTTCAGATGGAGGAAGGAGGGGGTGTCTTGGATCCCCCCCATAATAACCGAGCATATCCATGGCAGCCTTTAAACCGCTGATGCCATAGGTGGTCGTGATGGTTTTATTGACCGGGATCATTTTCAGTTGAAGCGCTCTTGCTTTTTCAAATTCGTCCTTTTTTAACAGCTCGAAGATTTTTACACAGTTTTCGGGCGTTATATTGGCAAGGGCGAGAATCCCTCCGGTGCAACCCAGTGTCAGGCCGGCGAACCAAACCCCGGCGGTGCCTACTAGGACATCAAAATGTTTCCCAACCTGATTTAAAAACTCGCTGAGCAGGTGAATATTTCCTGTACTGTCTTTTATGCCGATGATGTTAGGGTGTTCCGATAATGCCGATACCAAATCAGGGGTCAGGGTAATGTGTGTAAACTTCGGAACGTTATACAGGATAATCGGGATGGGGGAACGGTCCGCGATGAACGTAAAATGCTTCATCAAAGCTTTCCCTGTCATCTGATTGCTGTAGTAGTGGGGTGTAACCACCAAAGCGGCATGGGCGCCAAGGGTGGCACAGTTGCAGGTCAACTTTAAAGTCGCTTCAGTCGATTCACACCCGGAACCCGCGATCACCACTAAATCCTTGGGTGCAGATTCGGCAACGGTTCCGATAACGTTTTGTTTTTCTTCTTCAGATAGGTAAACGTACTCCCCGTTGGAACCGAGCACCACAAACCCCCTTATGCCGGTCTTACTCCATTTTTCAACATTTGCCGCCAATTGTTGATAAGCCACTTTTCCATTAATAAAAGGGGTGGGGATCGGGGGAAATATGCCATTGAGATTTACTTTGGCCATGTGAGTTCCTTCCATTTCCCGATTTTTGGGATATTGACCGATTAGCTGAAATTCTAATCGATCTAGATCACAAGTATTATCCGCATGTCCATCACATTCGTGTTTGTGGGACCTGTTATAAACAGGTCGCCCAGCTGATCAAAAAAATGATAAGAGTCATTGTTCACAAGGAATTGATGCGGATCTAATCCCATCGATACGGCTCTTTTGAACGTGTCGGTATCTGCCACAGCACCTGCGGCATCGGTCGGCCCATCTGTTCCATCTGTTCCAGCGCTCAAAGCGACGATACTTTCGTTACCGGCGATATCTATTGCCATAGCCAGTGAAAACTCCTGGCTTCGCCCACCGAGACCCTTCCCCGTAATTGTTACGGTTGTTTCTCCCCCGGAGAGGATGCAGGCCGGCGGTGGAATGGGATTGCCGGTTTTAAGGATTTCCCTTGCAATGGCTCCGTGAACATGGGCGACATCCTTTGTTTCTCCTTCGATCATGGAGGAAAGTGCAAGCGTATTGTAGTCCAGACCCTCAGCCTTTTGTTTTGCCGCAATAATAGCTTCAAAATTGCTCCCGATGATTTGATTGCGCGTCCGCAAAAAAGCCGGATCGCCTTCCTTTGATGTTTCGGGAACTTTCCCTGATATACCGGCTTTGATATGCCTTACCACAGATGCGGGCAATTTTTTTATGATATTGTACCGGCGGAAGATTTCCATGCAATCAGAAAATGAACTCGAATCCGGAACCGTGGGGCCGGATGCGATCACGTCCAGGTTATCTCCAACAACATCCGAAAGGATAAGTGAAATAAGTGTTGCCGGATGAACAGCTCTGGCGATCTGACCCCCTTTCACCGCGGAAGTATGTTTCCGTATGGCATTAATCTCGTGAATGGTCGCGCCGCAGGCTAGTAGCACTTTTATGGTTTCCTGTTTGTCCTTTAATGTGAGACCTTGAGCTGGAAGGGGAAGCAGGGCGGATCCGCCGCCTGACATCAGGCATAGCACCAGGTCATCCTTTTGAGCCTCCTGTGCCAGGTTTAAGATGGCCCGTGAGCCCTCTTCGCCATTTTTATCAGGTATCGGGTGGCCCGCCTCAACCAGCTTTATACGGGCGAGTTTTGCGGTATGTCCATATTTGACATTGATGATCCCTTTGGTAATCCTTTCTCCAACCAGATCCTCTATCGACTTGGCCATGGGGGCTGACGCTTTTCCGGCTCCGATGACAAACAGATGATTGAATCGGGAAAGATCATACGATTTGTTGCCGACGAAAAGATGACCGCCATCAAGTCGACAGTAACGCTTTACGGCGATACCTGGATTCACAGCCTTTAGCCCTGCGTGAAAGATCTCGGTTGCATCTTTTCGCATCTGCTTCATATTTTTTGTTTTTCGATTCATGATACCCATTTTTTTTTACCCTATATCCGAATATATAACATGAAAACGCGGGTTTAAAAATAATATTTTGTGTTCTACTTTTTTCCTCACTCACAATAGACAAAATGTCAACCCCGATATTTATTCAAGGGTATGCGGGAATCTTCTTTCAAATTTACATCCGGATGAAAATACGCTCAAAAGCCGACGTCGACCCAATAGAAACGTCTTGACACCGTTATAAAAAAAAGCTAGCAAGATGCCTTGGCGGGAGGGGGTGGTGTCTTATACTATCCAAATAACACCGCATCAAACAGGATCGTGTCTCCCAAATGAAAAAGAAAGTGATACTCTTTTTGGTAATGGTTTTTTTTACCATAAAGGGTGGTGAATCCAATGCTTCATGGTTGATCGATATGAGACAATTGCTATCTTCAGCCCATCCTGAAACAGGTTGTCAGGAGTGCCATGAGGATATTGATATTGCAAATCTCCATCCGAATCCGGCAGATGTGACAAAGAAAATGATGGATTTTTTTGATATTGATGAATGTTTGTTATGCCATGACGAGGTCATGGAGAAACTGAATGAGGGTTTACACGGCGCCGAAAACGTCAAGGAACCGGAAACATATGAGGATTGTCTCCGGTGCCATCACCCACATTATATGGCCAGCTATGCTAGAAACGGAGAAACCGAGGTTGGCCAATCAGATTCCGATACCCCCGGTAATGAACAATGCGATACCTGCCCCGAACAACAGACCGTATCGACTGACTTTTCGCCTTCACCTGAGGATGAAAAGTGTTTAACCTGCCATGGTTATTTTAGCCCCGAAGATTTCAGTGACAAAGAAAAGATTTTTCGACTCTGTTTCGAGTGTCACGGTTCACAAGAGACCGAGCCCCAGGTGTTGACCGGAAATACGGTTCCTTTTATCGTGGAAAAAAAATTTAGATCAGCCCCCCATGGTGATGTCAGCTGTCTGTCTTGTCATCTCCAGGCCGCAAAATTCAGCCACCGGGATATAAAATTGGAGGACTGCCGCGAATGTCATCCGCCCCATGATGAAAAGATCTCCAATGATGCACATGCGGATGTGACTTGTCAGGCCTGCCATCTTGAGGAGATTTTGCCGATTAAAGATCCCAAAACAAAAGCCGTCCGCTGGGAAAGAACGAGCAAACCGGGGATGAACTCGCGCATTCATCTTCTGGTCTCAACAACAGGTGAAACATATTGTCAACGATGTCATTTCAGTGGAAATCCGGTAGGTGCGGTCTCCATGATCCTACCGGCAAAGAGCATCCTTTGTATGCCGTGTCATGCAGCTACATTTTCAGCAGGAGATACAACCACAGTTTTGTCCCTGATCGTGTTTCTATCCGGATTGGTATTGACCGTTTCGATCTGGTTATCCGGATCACGGGCCTTTGAAAAAAATGTAAATCCCTTTTCGATGGCCAAAGTATTGGCGGGCAGATCGGCAAAGGCTATTTTTTCACAAAAGAGCATTTTGATCCTCAAGTCGCTCTTTTATGATATCTTTTTACAAAAAAGACTGCATAAACGTTCGGCACGGCGATGGATCATCCACAGCCTGATTTTTTTTCCGTTTGTCTTCCGTTTGGGCTGGGGTTTCGTGGGCCTTTTGGCTTCCATCTGGTTGCCGGATGTATTGTTCTTTTGGCCGATGCTGGATAAAAACCATTCTACGACCGGCTTCCTGTTTGATCTGACCGGAATCATGATTGTTTTGGGTGTTGTTTTGGCCTTGATTCGAGGGAGTTCAGCCGAAACAGAAGACATCCGTGGATTACCGAGACAGGATCGATTGGCACTGATTCTGATCGGCGGAATTGTTCTGGTCGGTTTTGTCCTTGAGGGAATTCGGATCGCCATGACAGGATATCCGGAAAACTCAGGGTATGCGGTTGTGGGGTATGGTATCGGCAAATTGTTTTCCGGGATGACCGGATTGACCGAGGTTTTTGGATATGTTTGGTATGCTCATGCTGTTTTATCAGGGGCATTTATCGCCTATCTACCCTTTAGTCATTTAAAACATATTATCATGGCGCCTGTGATCATGGTGGTTCATGCGGCAGCGGATCGTAACTGACAGGAGTGTTTTCTCAAAAAAATTTATAAAAAACACTCGTAAACAGACCTTAAAACCAGTATGCATTAAACACGCTCAATTGAAGTGTTGAGAGAACTTCCAGGAGGAGCAGATGGAAGAAAAGATAAAACAGATGCTTATCGATGTTGTTGGTGATAAAAATTTTACCGATCATCAGATCGATATGGTTTCCTATTCCTACGATGCCTCCGAACACCGGCACAGACCCACCTGTGGTTTGTGGGCAGAGACAACGCAACAGATATCGGAAATTTTGAAGATCGCCAATAAAGAGAAGATCCCGGTCATTCCAAGGGGCGCTGGGACCGGTCTGTCCGGCATGGCGGTTCCCATTAAGGGAGGAATTGTTCTGGACCTCAGTCGCATGAATAAGATTGTGAAGATCAGTATTCAAGACCGGCTGGCAATTGTTCAGCCGGGGGTTGTGTACGCAGAGCTCGAAAACGCCCTGTCCCCATATGGATTTTTCTTCCCACCCGATCCGGCAAGCGGAAAAGTTTCCACACTGGGGGGCAACGTGGCCACCAATGCGGGTGGATTAAAAGGGGCCAAGTATGGAACGACCCGGGATTATGTTTTGGGGTTGCAGGTAGTCTTACCGGATGGCCGGGTCATGCGAACCGGATCGAAAACAATGAAGAGTGTGTCCGGTTATGATTTGACCCGACTCTTTGTGGGCTCTGAAGGGACCCTTGGAGTGGTTACGGAGATCATACTCAAAATCAACCCCAGACCGACCGTAACCAGCACAGCCCTCGCCACCTTTGACAGGTTGGATGATGCCGGCCGGGTTGTCAGTCAAATCATGTTTACGGGTATCATCCCCAGTGCCCTGGAGATCCTGGGCCGCCATACCATCCAGGCCATTAACCAAAATACAGATCTCAATCTTCCCGAGGTTGACGCCATGATTTTAGCGGAGACCGACGGACATACCGCTGAAGAAACTGATTTTCAGATGAAAAAGATCATTTCTGTTTTTCAAAAGAATAATCCCAGGGAGATCAAGTCGGCGAAAACAGAAGAGGAGGCCAGGGAGCTCTGGATGGCTCGAAAGTCCGCCTATGGCGTTCTTGCCAGAATTAAGACCCACTTTGTTCTGGAAGATGTGACTGTGCCGATGGCGAATATATCAGACATGCTCAAAGGGATTGAGGCCATTGCCGACAAATATCATCTCCAAATTGCGACCTTCGGACATGCGGGTGACGGAAACCTACATCCTCAGATTTTATACGACGGATATGACGCAGAAGAGGTGGCGCGAGTGGAAACGGCCATTTCAGATCTTTTTCAACTTGCCATAGATTTGGACGGAACGCTCACCGGAGAACACGGTATCGGGCTTTCCAAGGCACGCTATATGGCGTTGGAACACGATCCGGTTGCTCTTCAGATGATGCGAACCCTTAAAAAAACGTTTGACCCAAATCAGATTCTCAACCCAGGTAAAATGGCATTGGAGGATAAAGAGGCATATGATGGAAAGTAAATATGATTTTGAAAAAAATTACCGCGACCAGATCTTGAAATGCTCGCGATGCGGATTTTGCCAGGCGGTTTGTCCGGTGTATGGGGCAACCCTCCGTCCTGCCTTAAACGCTCGCGGGAAGATGCTTTTGTTAAAGGAAGTGATGGACGAGGAAATCGAACTCAACGATGACTTGATTGAGAGCCTGTTTCAGTGTACCACCTGTGCCGCCTGCGTAAAAGACTGCCCTTCAGACGTAAATGTCCCCGAAATCATCAAACAGGTCAGAAAGGATATGGTCCATATCGGCTCATGCCATCCGGCGTTTAAGGGGATGAAGGAGGTTCTTCAAAAGCACACCAATATCTATGCGGAAGATGAAGCACCCGATTTTAAAAGAAAAAGAGACCGGAGGGCGGAAAATGTTTATTTTATCGGGTGTGTGGGTTCCTACCGGGAAGAGGAGACAACCGATGCTACCCTGAATCTTATGGACCGGCTTGATGTCGATTATACGCTCATCGAAGAGGTATGCTGCAGCGGCGTTCTTGAGGATGTCGGATTTGAGATCAATAAAGACCTGGCAAGAAGAAATATCGAATCTATTCTGACAACTGGCGCCAAAAGAGTGATTACCGGTTGTCCTTATTGCTGGCGGACCTTCAACACCCAACCCGATTATGCCGTGTTGAAGCAAAGGGGAGTCACGATCATCCATGTCACGCAGTTGATGAAAGAATTTGATTGGGATGTAAAGACCGAAAAACGCGTAACCTACCACGATCCGTGCGACCTTGGAAGACATTGTGGCATCTATGCAGAGCCCCGTATGACCATCGATAAAATTGCACCGAACTTTGTGGAAATGCCCCATAATCGTGCTGACGCTCTATGTTGCGGCGCCGGTGGGGGCGTCCGCGGTGCTTATGCCAAAAACTCCATTGCCATGGCCCGACGTCGTCTCAAAGAGGTCGAGGAAATCGGCGCCGAGGTGGTGTTGACCGATTGTAATTCATGCGTTCACAATTTGGTAAATGCCAAATTGCGAAAACAAAAATTTGAAATTCGCACCACGTCGGAATTTATTAACATGCTGATGGAGGAGCAACTCAAAGACGATAGCATATCAGATTAATTTT
>DRHF01000182.1 GCA_011049715.1 Desulfobacterales bacterium | reverse complement strand
CACCAAACTCTTTGCAAACGTACATATTGGCTGTGAGGCCTTATGAATTCAGTGGTGAAATGAATAAATAATATATCCTGTTTTTACCAACGAGGTAAAATGGATCTTCTTCAGCTATCAGCCAGCACAGGCCATTAGCGGGTCCAAAGGATCGTTCTCGAAGCCAGTAAAAGCAGGCGCTCACAAACAGGGTATTTTTTTCAAGTTTATAACACCCAGTAAACACACTAAAAATTAACCGTGTAAAAAATTTCTTGCACGAAAAACTATCAAAACTGTGCAAAATTCAGGTAACTAGTAAATTTAAATAATAAAAGAAAAAAATTATCGTAAAGTTATTTTTTTAGACGGGAGTTGTGCTGAATCTCCTGCAAAAAAAATATCCGGGATCTTGCGGCGCATTTCCTTCAAGATGGCCAATTACACTTCTTTTGCTTCCGGAAATAATCTCACAATTTTTTATCTCCAGGGTTACAATAATGGGATAATCTCTTTTATTTATTTTTGTTATTTCGGAGATATAGGTTGGTAAAAATCCGTTAATCCTATCTACTCAGGTAACGTTATGGTCATTCCCTTCTTGATCTGTCCTTCAACAACTTTACAAATTGCAATTTTCGCTTTGACCTTTGAAACGCGGATCTTTCCCGCTATCTCCAAGCTGGCATCAAGCACTTCACCGGTATCAGGGTCCCTTAATATCTCCATTTCACCCACATCGAAAGTCTGTCCTTTGGTTACACCCTCCCGGGTGCCCCGATTAATATAAACCTTATTTCCTTTTTTTAAAATGACACTTCCCGTCCAGGGAATATCCTCTAGCTGGGAGATCAAAAAATCAACCCCCTGGTCGATCGCCATTTCAACGGCTTTCCCGGTATTGGTCTTTTTGAATCCACTGACATTTCCGGCAAATCCATGCTTGTAAATACCAATGGAAAGACCTTTTTTTGTGACCTTTCCATAGACCTTTTTGGATGCCATTACCTGCCCGGTGCTGGAATCGATGATATACATAACCGCGTTTATCTCAGCTGTACCCCCTTTCACCCCTATCTTAAACCCGCCGAACCCAATACCACCTTTGCCGCCACTTGTTCCGGGATCAAAATGGGTGATATCGCCTTTTACGAGTAGCTGTGCGGGTGTCATCTGGCCTTTAACCACCTTTTTTCCACCTCCGGCTGCCCGGTTGCTCGCTGCAAAATCCTGTTCGGCAAGGGCTTCTTTTCTCATATCGTTCTCACCCAAGACAATAAATCGTCCGGTATTGTTCAAACTGTCGGTCAAGACAGCGCCCCAAGCATCTCCGAGATTCCATTGTCCTCGCCAGTTAGACCGATTTTCAAATTTCGAAACCACGATAGAGTACCGCATCCCACTTCCGGCTGCGATAGATTCTATTGCAAACAAAAATACCACGCTAAAAAAAATTATGAAAATTGATTTCTTTGAAAAAATTATCATTTTTTCCTCCTGGAAGTTTTTTAACAATGGTCTGCCTGAATATGTAATAAGCGTACATTGCTCACAGCAACCGATAGAAAATATAAAATTGCGGCAGACGCGTCAAGCAAGAAAAGCTTCGTTAATAACTATGGATAATTTTTCTCACCCCCTTTGGATATATTTTACATTTTCAAACATCTTAGCTTGGCAAGATCTTCTGCATATCCATATAGGTGGAGGCCTTTGCTCTCTACAATCATTTCACCATCTTTCACCCCAATCTCACCGGCCATGTACTCTTTTAGGTTTTGGATTGCCCCTAGGTTTGCTGGAAAACCGTTCCAAAGGTCCCATGACCGAAAATAAACAAAGAAATAAAGTGTATCATCCTGAATTCTGGTATCTATAGATCTCAAACACGGTGGGTCCAATAAAGTGAGATCAGAGGGGTGGGCCACCTGTAAAACCATTTGGTTGTTTCTTTCCCCATATTTTTTATAGGTGTCAATAACCCATTCAATCTGGTTTAAGTACAACTGGTCGTTCTCTTCAAAAAGGACATTTCCATTTACTTCACGGCCATCAATGATATCCGTATTCTTCTCTTTCCACCACGCCAGCTTGTCGCCCGTAAGGGGAACCTTTGTCAATCTTTCGCCGTAGGTATACGATTCACCGGGTTCTTTTCTAGATGACATGAGATACTCTATGTATGCCCTTTCGTATCCTTCTCCTCCATAGAGGTAATCATGTTCGACAGGGTTAGGGATGCCACAGGACGGTGGAATATCGGGAATGAGCGGAATCGTTCCAGGATATTTGACATGACCTGTAAAATAGTCGTACTCCAGACGTGTTTGGCCTTCATATGACCCTCGATCAATTTTAAATTTTCGACCGCAATCAAGAATGTCGTTTACCGCCTGGAACCACAAATCAGGTAGATCTCTCGCTTCTATTTTGTGAATGTTCATCTTTTCCTCTCTGTGATTTGTTGCAGGGTAAAAAAAATTTGATTGCGAATGATACAAACGTCATCGATTCTTAGAAGCATGTGCATTGGGATGAAAAGGAGGTGTTGAATTGGAAAATATTCCGGAACGCGAACTTTGTTTATATATCCAGCGTGCTCACCTCCAGGGCATTTTTTTGTATAAAATCTCTTCTGGGTTCAACCTCGTCCCCCATAAGAATTGTAAAAATTTCATCGGTTTCCACGTCATCATCAATCTTTACACGGAGAAGAGTTCTTTTTTCCGGATTCATCGTTGTTTCCCATAATTGTACCGGGTTCATCTCGCCAAGACCCTTATATCTTTGTATTGAGAGTCCTTTTTTACCTTCTTTTACCATAAAATCAAAAAGCTCCCTATGGTTATTGATAAGAATCGATTCTGTTTTATTGTCGTTTTTAAAAACTAAAAATTTTGAATGGTCATATCTGAATATCTTTTTCCCGATAACGGTACTTTTTTGAAAATCGGGGGAATAAACCAAACTTCTGCCTATTTTTATCTGTCGGAATTTTTTATCCGATTCATTTTTTATCGGTCCTATTTGTTTTTGTTCACTCAATAATGAAACCATCATTTCATATATGCCCCGCTCTTCGTTCCAGCTCAGTTCGCTTACTTTATACCCTTTTTTATCCAGAACATCTTTCAGATTTGACATTTTTTCTTTATTTTTAAGGAATTTTTTGTCTTCTACCCCTTCCCTGATCAACGATTCGACAAGATCTTCAGGAATGCCTCTCCTGACCATTTTTGATAAAATAGAAAAATATTCTGAAAGATCACCAATGAGAAGGTAAAATGTGTGCCCGGCTAATATTTCATTCGTCTTTTCAACCTTTACACTTTTTTGATCGCATATTTTTTTTAAAATATGATCATTAAATTCCATTTCATCTTTAAGATAGACCTCTTTTTTTCCCTTGCCTATTCTAAAAAGGGGCGGTTGTGCAATGTAGAGATAACCATTCTTTAATAAATCAGACATCTGTCGATAAAAAAAGGTCAATAGAAGCGCCCGGATATGGGATCCATCCACGTCCGCATCTGTCATTATAATTATTTTATGATACCTTATTTTATCAATGTTGTATTCTTCACTACCAACACCGGTCCCCAGTGCTGTTATTATATTTTTTATTTCTTCACTACTAAGAATTTTATCAAACCGGGCTTTTTCTACATTTAATATTTTTCCTTTTAGTGGCAGCACAGCCTGAAATTTTCTGTCTCTTCCCTGTTTTGCACTACCACCTGCTGAATCTCCCTCCACTAGGAAAAGTTCCCGTTGAGATGGATCTGAAATTTGACATTCTGCAAGTTTACCCGGAAGGGTTGAATCAATTAGGGAACCTTTGGTTCTGGCAATATCCCTGGCTCGTTTTGCCGCATCCCTTGCTCGTGCTGCATCGACTGCCTTGCCCAAGATTTTTTTTGCGATTTTTGGATTCTCTTCCAAAAACATGCTCAACTTTTCATTAACCAGGGACTCGACTATACCTTTAACTTCGCTGTTTCCGAGCTTTGTCTTGGTCTGACCTTCAAACTGTGGAGATTTCATTCTTATGTTAATAATTGATGTCAGCCCTTCCCGGATGTCCTCTCCGATGATTTTTTCCTGAAGATTTTTAGGAACGCTTCCGTTGGTTGTGTATTGATTTATTGTACGGGTCAGCGCAGCTTTAAATCCGATTAGATGAAAACCACCTTCCACAGTATTGATGTTGTTTGCAAATGAAAATATTTTTTCAGTAAATGTATCGTTATACTGAATCGCAACTTCGATCTGCACATCGCTTCTGACCCCTTCAATCAGTATCGGCTGATGCAGTGCTGAGTGTCTCCTGTTTAAATATTCAACAAAAGATTTTATTCCTCCCTTATAACAAAACTCATCTTTTTTATCCGATCTTTCATCTTCTACGATTATTTTTAATTCTTTGTTTAAAAAAGCGAGTTCCCTAAGCCTGCGGGTTAAAATTTCATAACTAAAATTATCGGTGATTAAAATTTCTGTGTCCGGCATAAAGTGGATTTTTGTTCCATGTTTTTTCGTCTTTCCAACTACTTGTAACTCACTTTTCTTTATACCCTTTGAATAAGTCTGAAAAAACTTTTTCCCCTCCGAGTATATTGTCACCTCAAGTAATATAGAAAGCGCATTGACGACAGAGACGCCAACCCCATGAAGACCACCCGACACCTTGTATGATTTGTCGTTAAACTTTCCACCCGCATGGAGCTTACACATAACCACTTCAACCGCAGGGACTTTTTCGGTTCTGTGAATCCCGGTCGGAATTCCTCTACCGTTATCTTCGACCGTTACACTGTTATCTATGTGAATCGTTACCTTTATTAAATCACAATACCCGGCCATTGCTTCATCAATGCTGTTGTCAACAACTTCGTATACAAGGTGATGAAGCCCCTCCGTGTCAACATTTCCAATATACATTGAAGGTCTCAATCTAACAGGTTTGAGACCTTCCAGTACCTCTATGCTATCTTCGTTATATTTTATCTCATCCATCATATTCTCATGGGCATAATCACGCCTAAAAAACTTTTGTCGTCAGCCCCTTCGATTTGGCAGGGTTTCTCTTCATCTATTATATTTAAAATGATATGATCATCATCAATAACATTCACCATTTCGATAAAGTATCTTGGATTAAAGGCAATCTCCATCGGTTTTCCATCGAAATCGATGTCGGTGTCTTCTTTTGATTCTCCAATATCAGGATTGGTTGTTGTTATCATCAGCTTGTTTTTTTCAAAATTAAAAATGACCCCCTTATAATCATCTGAGGAGAGTATCGACATCCTTTTCAGCATCATTAAAAATAATTGCCGGTTGAACTTGATCTGATGGGCTTCTCCCTTTACAATTATATCGTGGTATTTGGGAAAACTTCCTTCAAGAAGTCGAATTATCATGGTCTCTTTATCTTTTTTTATAATAAAATTATTTCCTTTAACGCCTATTAGAATGGTTTCTGTTGGTTTTAAAAATTTACTTACCTCACTCAACCCTTTTTTCGGAATAAGAACAGCCTGTCCTTGTGGTAACTCAGTATCTTTATCATAAGTGCAATCGACAAGTGAAAGGCGGCTTCCATCAGTTGAAACCATCCGTAGCTTTTTTTCATCCTGATTGAATATCCGCTCAAAATAAACCCCATTAACATGGGTCCGTTTATCATCAGAACCAACTGTAACCATTACTGTTTTTTCTATCATTTTTGTAAATACCATTGAATCTATCTCAAAGTAATCGACCTCTTCCACATGCGGAATATCAGGAAAATCTTCAGGATTCATTCCCACAATATGGTATTGGACGTTCTGTTTACTTATTTCGATCCAACGGTTTTCTGTTTCATAAACTCGAATTTCTTCACTCGGAAAATCCCTGACGATTTCATAAAATTTTCTCGAATTTATCGCTATGATGCCTTCAGATTCAATATTTGCCGAATAGATCCCTTCAAAACCGGTTTCAAGATCTGTAGCCGTGACTGTAATACTTGAGCTATTTGTTTTAATTAATAAACTCTCGGTTATGGCCAGACTGCTTTTTCGGCTGGTTAATCCTTGAATTTTTGATAATACATCGATGATATCATTTTTATTTATTGTAAATTCCATATAACTTCCTTTAAGTTATTTATATAAATAAAGAAGAATAAGCGATGTAAATAGAACTAATAAGTTCTTAATTTATTAGTTTTATAGTAAAAATTAGATATTTAATTTGATTAAAAATGACAATAACCTGTCAATAAACAAACGGTTATTTACCAAAAAAAAATAATGTTTATAAGTAGTAAATTATTAACAAAATATCAACATAAAATAACAGATACCGACGTCCGAACTATATATCAACGAAGTCAAATTATACCACAATATATAGTACGAAGATAGCATTAAATTACAATATATACTAATTATCATAGGCTGACAAGAAAAAAGTCAGTTTAGAACCGTTTGACACGCTATTCACGCATATGATGACTGTTTTTCCTTTTATTTATCATCTATACAAAGATAAATCGGGATTTCCACTTCACTACAACCGGCTAGTCCGGGTAAGATGATATCATGAAATTTTATACAGATTTGCATGTGCATTCAAAATTCTCACGGGCCACCTCAAAAAATCTCGATTTAGAGAATTTATACATTTTATCACAACTAAAGGGCATTTCGGTGGTTGGAACCGGAGATTTTACTCACCCGGGTTGGTTTTCAGAAATAAAGGAAAAACTGGTACCGATTGGAGATGGACTTTTTAAATTGAAAGCCGATTTGTCCAAGCGATGTGACGAACAAGTTCCCCGCGCATGCCGTGGAGCTGTTCATTTTATTTTATCGTGTGAAATCAGCAATATATATAAAAAGAAGGGTAAAACCCGAAAAAATCATAATCTGGTATGTCTACCCGATATTGAATTGGTTGAAAAATTCAATGCAAAATTAAATCGAATTGGAAATATAAAGTCAGATGGAAGACCGATATTGGGTTTGGATGCCAGAAATCTGCTCGAAATACTTCTTGATACCTCGGATGACGGATATCTCATTCCGGCCCATATATGGACCCCATGGTTCTCTCTTTTGGGTTCTAAGTCGGGTTTTAATTCTTTAGACGAGTGTTTTGAAGATCTCACTCCCCATGTTTTTGCGGTTGAAACTGGGCTTTCATCTGATCCCGCGATGAACTGGCGTGTGTCCGGCCTCGATCATCTTACCCTCGTATCCAATTCAGATGCCCACTCCCCCGATAAACTGGGTCGGGAAGCGAATCTTTTTGACACAGATATTTCTTATAAAGCCATACGGTCTGCCCTGAAAGAGGGCGACCCGAAACAATTTTTAGGCACAATTGAGTTTTACCCTGAAGAAGGGAAGTACCATTTGGATGGGCATCGAAAGTGTAAGGTGCGGTTTTGGCCAGAAAAAACCAAAATGAACAAAGGCATCTGTCCGGTTTGTGGAAAAGAAGTCACGCAAGGTGTGCTTTACCGGATTGAAGAACTTGCAGACCGACCGGTGGGAATAAAACCGGAAAAAACCAGTCCTTTTAATCATGTGATACCGCTGAAAGAAATTTTGTCCGAAATACTCGAAGTGGGTTCGGGGTCTAAAAAAGTCAAATTGAGTTATGATAAACTGCTCAACAAACTGGGAACCGAATTTGATATTCTTCAAAAGTTATCTACAGAAACCATCGAATCGGCAGGGATCCCGCTGCTTGGAGAAGCCGTAAGAAGAATGCGTAAAAAAGAGGTAAAAATCTTACCAGGGTATGATGGGGAATTTGGAAAAATAAAGTTTTTTGAGATCTCGGAACGGTTACAACTGTTAGGTCAAAAAACACTTTTTAGCATTCCATCCTCCGATTTACCGGCCTCTGTTTTATTTAAAAACCATGTTTTGAAAGGAACAGACCCGGTGGAATCCACCGATGAAAACCATTTTTCATATTCACAATTCGATTCAAACTTCAAACGATTGAGACAATCGTATTTTTCGGCAAAGGAAACTATTTTAAATGATTTGAACCCTAAGCAACAAAAAGCGGTTAAATATAATAAAGGTCCGTTGTTAATCGTCGCAGGACCCGGAACCGGAAAAACACGAACCCTCACCCATAAAGTTGCCTATTTTATTCATGATAAAAGGGTGTTGCCTGAAGAAATTCTTGCCGTTACATTCACCAACAAAGCGGCCCAGGAGATGAATGACAGACTCCGTCTTTTGCTGGCCGAGGCGACCGTCATGCCTTTGGTAACCACATTTCATTCCCTTTGCTATAAAATTTTAAAAGATCAAAATAAGAATAAGGATGTTTTATCCGGATGGACAATTATCGATGACCATGACCGGAAAACAATCGTTTTAGATGCGATAAAATTGATCGAAAATAAGGGGGATGATATTTCCACCGATCCTCAGTCATTTTTAGATAAAATCATTCTTGCAAAGCAGCAGATACTCGATCCCAACGATGACCTTCAGATGCTCGTTGATCAATCAGAAATTAAAACATTTCAAAGAGTTTACAAGTCCTATCAGTATCTTTTATCCATCCAGAATCTCTTGGATTATGAAGAAATTATTTTTAGGGTGGTCCGTCTATTTGAAACTGACAAAGAGATAAGAGAAACCTACCAGAACAGATTCAAATCAATTTTTGTCGATGAGTACCAAGACATTAATTATGCCCAGTATCGTCTGATAAAGATTCTATCATCCCCGGTTGAATCAGGATCTGATAAGGACATATGTGTTATCGGTGACCCTGATCAGTCCATCTATGGATTCAGGGGTTCGGATGTTCGGTTTTTTAAACTATTTGTTACCGATAACCCCGAAGCCAAAACAATTCACCTTACCCGAAACTACCGTTCCACTGAAACCATCCTTAAAGCCGCCCATCAAATTATAAGAGACCATCGGCACAGCAACTCAAAGGCGAGGGTATTTTCCGGCCTCGATGGCGGTGAAAAGATTGGTATTTTAGAAAACACTTCGGGAAAAAGAGAAGCAGAAGCAATCTCAATCGTTATCGAACAACAGATCGGTGGAACAGGGTATCACTCTTTTGATTTTGGGCGAGTCAAAAATGGAGAGAGCCAAAAAGGGAGAAGTTTTTCGGATTTTGCTGTCTTATATCGGACGAACGATCAAGGATGGGTCCTCGCCGATGTCTTCAATAGATCCGGTATCCCCTATCAAATCGTCAACAAAGACCGGACCTATTATATGAAATGCATACCGGAAATCATTTCTTTGTTAAAGATTATAGAGGGGATTGGTTCATATTTGGATTTAGAAAGGGCGATGGCAGGTTTAGGGACAAGGGTAAGTAAAAAAGCGTTCACCGCTTTCAAAAATTGGGCGTACGCAAAAGGATATGGTTTAAAGGAGGCATTACAGAAAGCGCGGTGGCATCCGATACATGGCATGAGCAGAAACCAGCAAATAAAATTCTATGATATTTCAAAAAATATTTTTGCACTTGCCGGCGCAGTCGAAAGCATTCCGGTTGCCCAAAAACTTATATATTTATCAAAAAATGCGTCAATCCTGGAAAAGATAAACACAAACCCGGAATCGGCTGAAATTTTTAATAGAATTGTTGGTTTTTCAGAGGCATCAGGAAGTGATACCCTCGATTTTCTATCCTCTTTTGCCCTTGAAAAAGATACAGATATTTATGATTCACGGGTCGAAAAGGTTTCGTTGATGACCCTACACGCAGCTAAAGGATTAGAATTTCCTGTGGTTTTTATTTCCGGCTGTGAAACCGGTTACATACCTTACGAAAGAGCAGGTCATGAAAAGGCGGACCTATCGGAAGAACGAAGGCTCTTTTATGTTGCAATGACCCGGGCAAAAGAGGAGTTGTATTTCAGCTGGGCAAAAAAAAGAAGGATTTTTGGCCGATATATCCAAAGAGAGCAATCACTGTTTGTTAACCAGATAGAAGAGCAGCTTAAACAAAACCGGACACAACTAAAGAAAAGAAAAGAAAAGGAACCGATTCAACTGAATCTTTTCTAATTTTACACAGATGTTTTTGAATGATTTGGATTTAAATATTTCCTGTGTTATAAAGCGGATATATCAAAATTTTATTTTAAACTGGAGCACAAACAAAAAAACGGTCAATAAAAAAAAGCGGTGAACACAAAAGGAAAAATCAAAGCGCGCGGATTTTTCATAATATGTCTGGTGCTGTCATCTGTCATCGGGTCTGCTTTTTTTGTCATGCACGTTTATGCGGATATATATAGGTATATAGATAAGAACGGGGTGCTTCACTTTACAAATATACCGACGTCCTCAGATTATGAACTATATATGAGGGAAGTTTCAATCGAACAGGCACCCAATCCAATAGGTTCGTATCTAAGAGACCGTTATGAACATGTGATAGCAGAGGCATCCCAAAGGCATGGTGTTTCCGCTTCGCTTCTAAAGGCGATAATAAAAGTCGAGTCGGATTTCAATCCATGGGCGGTTTCAAGAAAAGGCGCAAAAGGGCTGATGCAGATCATGCCCGAAAATTTCCAGGCTCTAAACATAAAAAATCCCTTTGATCCAGAAGAAAATATAATGGGCGGCACCCGATACTTTAAACAGCTTTTAACACAATTTAACGGAAAGCTCCCCCTGGCCCTTGCAGCATATAATGCGGGCCCGAAAAGGGTCAATCGCTACAACCGTATTCCTCCCATTAAAGAGACAGAAAATTATGTTGAAAAAGTGATGAAATATTATTACCTTTTTAAAAAAGGATAGATAACGGTTGATCAGTTGCCGTTCTACGAAGTCGATGTAACAATCCTCCAAAACCTCATTAATTAAAAACCCGCTAATTACGTTTAAATGTTGAAAAGGAGACAGCGAAATGCCCGATACAGATGGATTGAAAGAAGCTAAAAAATTTTTTCCAGACACACCCCAAAAAACAGAAGGATTTTTCCTTAAAGGATCCAATTCTCTGGACTGGGGAATGAAAAATCGACTTGCTCGGATTTTCAACCCCAAGAGCGGCCGTACGGTTATGCTGGCAATCGACCACGGATATTTTCAAGGGCCGACCACCGGTCTGGAAAGAATTGATCTCAATATACTCCCACTAGTACCCCATGCAGACACCCTTATGCTCACCCGGGGTATTTTGAGAAGTATTGTCCCACCTTCAACCACACCATCTATTGTTTTACGCGTTTCCGGCGGAACGAGTATATTGAAAGAGCTGTCAAATGAAGATATCGCCGTTGATATTGAAGACTCGATCCGACTCAATGTCTGCGCCATGGCTGTTCAGGTATTTATCGGTGGTGAATACGAAAAAGAGTCGATCATCAATATGACGCGGATGGTGGATCAGGGGACCCGTTACGGAATTCCCACCCTGGCGGTGACCGCCGTGGGTAAGGATATGGCACGGGATGCCCGATACTTCAGGCTGGCCACCCGCATTTGCGCGGAACTCGGCGCCCACTACATCAAAACCTATTACATTGAAGAAGGCTTTGAAACGGTGACATCCTCATGTCCTGTACCGATCGTCATGGCAGGTGGTAAGAAAATTCCGGAAAAGGATGCTTTACGAATGGCATACAATGCCGTTAATCAAGGGGCTGCCGGGGTTGACATGGGGCGCAACATCTTCCAGTCTGAAGACCCCGTTGCAATGATCCAGGCCGTAAAGGCGGTTGTCCACGACAATGAAAAACCGGAGAGAGCCTACGATCTGTATAACAGTTTGAAAAATCAATAAACCGACCCAATCTTAGAGCAGGGAAAAAGGTCATGGAAAGCATCTATAGCGAGGTCGAGGCAGAAAAGTTTGTCAAGCACTACCCGGATGTGACCAGAGCGCTTGCCCTCCGGACATACACCTCGCGGTTGATGGGTGCAGATCCTAACCTGGTGTTACACGGCGGCGGGAATACCTCTGTTAAAGTAAGGCAGAAAAATATCATAGGAGAAGAACAGGAAGTTCTTTTCGTCAAGGGAAGCGGGGTTGATTTGGTTGACATTGAGCCGGACGATTTCGTTGCCCTCGACCTTGCATTTCTCAGAAAACTTCGAACTCTGGAGAGCCTCGAAGATGAGGAAATGGAAAGTCAGATGCAGATTCATAAACTGCATACCTCCCCCTTGAACCCCTCTGTTGAGGCGCTCCTCCATGCCTTTTTGCCACATAGGTACGTTGACCACACCCACGCCGACAGCGTTCTTGTTCTGACAAACCAGCCAGAAGGCCCGGATCTGATCCATAAAGCCCTTGGCCCTGGGGTTGGCGTCCTGCCCTACATCATGTCCGGCCTGCCCTTGGCCAAAGCAGTAGCGGCCCAATACGAAAATCACCGTGAGCTGGAGGCCATTGTCATTGTTAACCACGGGATTTTCACCTTTGCCGAGGATGCAGAAACATCATACGAGCGAATGATCAATTTCGTCAACCGTGCAGAGGCATTCATAACTCATAAAATTGAGGGGAAAGCCCATATCACACCGCGAGCCGATATCCAATTCGTTCAGGAGGCAGAACCTGCCGTTGCTCGCTTTGCCCGGACGATGCGAGGTGCATGTGCACACAGGGATTCTGACGGCAGGTTGCGCCGCTTTATTGTTGAATTCCGGAGCACACAAGATTTGCTGGAGGTTTCTGTTTCCAAAACAGCACAAATCCTGTGTGATTCGGGGGTTCTCACACCCGACCATGTGATTCGTACCAAAAATAAGATTGCCTACGTAGATACTCTTTTGGAAAACAACGATGATCTACGAAAAAGGATCAACCAGGTGGTCGAGGACTTTGTAAAGGATTATCATCGATATTTCAGGGAACAGGTAAAGGCCAGAGGAGTTGACCTGCAAGAACTAGATCCCTACCCGAGGATCTTTATTGCTGCGGGTCTCGGCATGTTTGCCCTTGGATTTTCACGAAAAGAAGCTAAAGTGGCGGCGGATATTGCGGAAAAAACTATTTGTGCTAAAATCCAGGCCAATGCGATGGATCAATACCTTCCGATAACCGAGTCTCATATATTTGATATGGAGTATTGGCCCATCCAGCAGAAAAAATTGGGTCAGTTTTCATCGCTTTTACTACAGGGTCAAATCGCTCTGATCACAGGTGCGGGCGGTGCAATCGGATATGGTATTGCCGATCGGTTGTTGGCTTCAGGGGCGGCTGTCGTACTCTCAGACATTGACGAATCCCGCGCGAAAAAGGTTTGTTCCTTACTCAAGGAAAGATATCGAAATGGTGAGATTGAAATAATCCCCTTTGATGTGACGGATTATCAATCCGCAGCATCGGCCGTTGATGAAATAAGTCGGCAACTTGGGGGAATCGATATCGTTGTCCCCAACGCCGGAATCGCCCATGTTGCAAAAATCGAGGACCTGGAACCGGACAAACTGGATCAGGTTATTGCGGTGAATTTTAAAGGAACGTTCAACACCATCAAAGCGGCCATTCCTGTTTTCAAACAACAAGGTACCGGTGGCCATATCATCGTCATAAGCTCAAAAAATGTATTCGATCCGGGTGCTGCCTTTGGCGCATACAGTGCTTCAAAAGCAGGCGCCCACCAGATTTCAAAAATCGCCGCTTTGGAGCTTGCGGAGTTGGGCGTTCGGGTTAATATGATAAACCCGGATGCAGTTTTCGGTGATGGGGAAATATCTTCAACGCTTTGGGATATAGTTGGTCCGGATAGAATGAAATCACGGGGGCTGGATTTCGAAGGCCTAAAGGAATATTATCGAAACCGGAATCTATTGAAAGCACAGGTTCTGGCAGAACATGTGGGCAATGTGGTCGTATTTTTTGCCAGTGATCAAACGCCGACCACCGGGGCATCTTTCCCGGTGGACGGGGGGATTGCTTCGGCCTTTCCAAGGTAAACGCTTACCGAATTTGTTTAGTCGTCATCCCCATACCAGATCATTCTCAATAACGGTCCCCTTCTTTATAATTGCCGCGGCATTTTGTCTGTTTTTAATTTTAACATTTCCTTTTAAAGTGACGTTTTCTTCAAAATAGACATCACCGATAATGGTAATCGATTCACAATCGACAAGGGACGGGACACCATGCCGGAACCGTTTGTTGAAAAGATCTATTTTTCCGTAGAATCTCGGGTCAAGATTTATTTTCAGTCTGTCCAATCTCCTTGCAGGGTTTACAACGAGACCTTTATCATCTGAGAGAAGATAACAATCCGACCGAACCGCCAACAGGTCATTGCATGTTTTGACCGGTACTAAGCGGGACTTGGGAACGATGACCGCTGTCGCACCATCAAAAACAGATATGGCAGCACCCATTGCGGTTTCGATCTGAAATACCTTTGGGCTCGATTCATCTCTGGGGTCTAATGTTTTTGGATTGAGAATCAATGGCAGAAGGAGGGTATGCTGTTGGTCGAAAAAATCTTTTAGAAAATCCAAATTAACCCAGATGTTGTTGGTGTTAAAATATCGGTAAAGGTGGATATCCTGAAAAGCGTGGAGTTCGGCTTCCGGGCATTGTGCAGCCTCCCGCAGAATTAGGCGGCCGTCAGTGTGTCTGGCGAGGTGCCCCCCCTTTTTGTCTGCCGGTGCTCTTTCAGAAATCTCCATCATGAATGGAAATCCTTTTTCTGAAAAATAGCCCAGCAGAGACTCATCAATGGTAGCCCCCAAATTGTCAGAGTTGGTTATCAAAGCATATTTTATCCCATCATTTAGAAGTTGCAAAAGTGATCCGGATGAAAATAGAGCAAGATAGATATTGCCGTGTCCAGGCGGATTCCATTCCAGATCTCGATTTTTTGGCCAGGTGGCCGGCGCCAGATTTTTTTTGAGAATTTTTGGGAACTTGTGTTGCAGAAAAATGAGCGGCGGTGGGAGGGGGCTGATCTTTGACAGGGTCGCGCGGGTATCCGCATCCGTGCTGAAACTGTTCATAAGAGCCAGCCTTATTTTACAGCGCTTAGCCTGGTTCAGAATGATATCAAGAAACGTTTTACCCTTTTTAACTTCGATAAGCGACTTGGCCCGGGTAAGCCCCATGCTTGTACCCAGGCCGCCGTTTAATACTATTCTGACGGCATGTTTGAGTGCATTTTTTCCTGCTTTGATATAGGTGGTTAAATACCGGGCATCTTCAAAGTCCTCGGGATTAACCGGCCTGATCTCTTTATCGGATATAAGACCGGTTTCCCCCGAAACAACCTGCTTGTAATAGGTGGAAAAGGTATCGCTAAGAACAGGAGGGAGCGCTTCCGCCTCCATTTTTGATATAAACTCAGGCAGGTAATGCGCTGTGTATGAATTTGTCACATGATGCTTCCAAATAATAAACGAAGGTTTTCTCCAAAACTAAAAAATCAAGTCACCGGCTCGATCCACTCCATGGAATCTTCAGTTCTTCCATACTGAATGTCGGTGATTGCTTTAAAAAATTTACCAGCGTTCGGGCCCACCTGGCTGTCACCGATGGTTATGATTTTATCTCCATATTTTACCTCTCCAACCGGTGAAATAACTGCGGCTGTCCCTGTCCCAAAAATTTCAGTAAGTATTCCGGATTCATGGGCCTCCATCAATTCATCGATACTGATTTTTCGCTCCGTAACTTTCATCCCCCATATTTTTGCAAGGGAAATGACCGTGTTCCTTGTTATTCCCGGAAGGATGCTCCCGCTGAGAGATGGTGTGATCAGTTCTTCGTTGATAACGAAAAAAATGTTCATGGATCCAACTTCTTCAACATAATTTTGTTCTATGCCATCCAGCCACAACACCTGGGAATACCCTTCTTTGTTCGCCTTTTCAGCAGCGAGCAGACTTGCCGCATAATTACCCGCCGTTTTGGCTTCGCCCATACCGCCGCGGACTGCCCGAACATGGTCTTTGGTAACCCATATTTTGATCGGATTAAAACCTTCGGCATAATAAGCGCCAACCGGAGAGAGAATGATAAAGTACCGATAGGTATGTGAAGCGCGCACACCCAGGAAGGAATCCATCGCAATAATAGTAGGTCGTACATATAGGGATGTTTCAGGCGCTTTTGGAACCCAGTCCTTTTCGATGCTCAACAAATTTTTCAATGCATCGAAAGCAAAAGTCTCGTCTACCTCCGGTATGCATAATGCTTTGGCCGAACGATTTAACCGTTTGAAATTGTCCTTTGGTCGGAAGAGCTGGACAGTACCGGCACCGGTCCGGTAAGCCTTTAAACCTTCAAAAATAGCTTGACCGTAGTGAAGCACCATTGTTGCGGGGTCCATCTCGATCGGTCTGTAAGGCTCTATTCGAGGGTTATGCCACCCCTTGTCGGGATGATAATCCATATTAAACATATGATCGGTGAAGAGTGTTCCAAAACCGAGTGCAGAATCGTCCGGCTTGGGTTTGGGTGAGCTGGACATGGTGATGGCGATTTTCATTTTAATTCCTCTCACTATCTATCGTAGATTAGATCCTATTTTATGTTCGCTAGTTCTGCGAGTGATCTTCCCATATCAAAGAAAAATGATAAATATTTTTAACCGCTTATCTCACATTCTATCGACTTTTTCAAGAAGACACACAGAAAACAAATATAAATGGCACTAAAGACGACGGTTTAAATCATTGATTTTAGCGTAACCAGGTCGAGCTGATCTGTTACATCTTCTGCCAGGTCTGACACCAAAGCGATGATCTCCAAACAGCGTCTCAGGTGAAGTTTGTGGCTGTGGTCCAAAGTGGAGATAAAGATTTGTTTTGTTAAGTCCCATTCGATCTTGTCCACTTCTGATTCTTTGAGGCCGACCTCCTTTGCATGCTCACGAATGACCTCTGTCGAGCATTCTCCTTTGATAAAGCAAAGGATCGCTGCCTTCAATGGTTTGATGATACCCAGGGATTCCTGACTTACCTCAAGGAACAGCGGTTTTAATTCGTCAGGGAACACCGGCCGTTGATTTAAGAAAAAATCACAGCAGGCTTCCCCCGCATCGGCCACCTCATCAAGGCTTTCAACCAGCTTATAAATATCTTCTCTAAGCCGTGGTAAGTAAGCACCGGAATAGAGTTTATCCCGCATTTCATAACGGACCAGGTCGGCTCTGGTCTCGATCCTATCGACCTGTTGGGCCAATCTTTTTGCGCTATCTATATCGT
>DRHF01000181.1 GCA_011049715.1 Desulfobacterales bacterium | reverse complement strand
GACCGGCAATACGGTATCGTTCCGATGGCCAAAGACGAGTATGCTCTGGCCAAAGAAAAGGTCCGCTACATCGGAGATGATGTGGCTGCGGTTTGTGCAATTGACTCTGAAATTGCAGAGGAGGCAATCGAGCTGATCAAGGTGGACTACGAGGAGCTCCCGGCCGTCTTTGATCCTCTGGAGGCCAAAAAGGAAGGGGCGCCGGAGATTCATCAGGGAGTAAAGAACAACACCTCTTTTGCCATCCACAAGGAATTTGGTGATGTTAAAAGGGCGTTTGCCGAGTGTGACGCGGTTTTTGAAGACAGTTTTTACTCCCAGGCGGTCAATCATGCGCCCCTTGAACCCCACGCTGCCCTGGCACAATTTGATCCGCTTGGTAAAGAACTCACCATATGGACTTCAACCCAGATACCGTTTTTTCTCCGAAGAAATTTATCAAATACCCTTCAGATCCCGGAGCGCAAGGTTCGGGTGATCAAACCCAAAGTCGGTGGAGGATTCGGCCAAAAAATCGATCTTTTTGCCAAGGATTTTTGTGCTGCCTGGTTCGCGATTCACCTTGGGAAACCGATAAAGTTTGTTTACGAGCGGGAAGAGGTCTTTGTCTCCACCCGGCAGCGGCATCCGATGTATATAACCGTTAAGACCGGGATGAAAAAAGACGGAACCATCCTCGCCCAGCAGTTTCAAGTCTATGCGGATGGCGGGGCTTACAACAGCACGGCTCCGACCATGATCGCCCTGTCGTGTTATTTCCTAATGATTCCCTATCGTGTGCCGAACCTGGTCTATGAAGGATACCATGTATATACAAACAAACCGGTGGGCGGTGCCATGAGGGGCCACGGTATTCCCCAGGTCCGTTTTGCCGTAGAACGGCAGTTGGATATGATCTCAGAACGTCTCGGACTCGATCAGGTCGAGGTTCGGATGAAAAACAGCATCCATGCGGGAGAGCCTCATCCGGCAAAATTTATCATCAATACTTGCGGATTTTCCGATTCGATTCAGAAGGCGGCTGACGCGATCGGATGGCATGAAAAACGGGGAAAGCTTCCCTTTGGCAGAGGCATAGGATTGGCCGGCGCCGCCTTTCCCAGCGGGGTGAGCAACATGAGTCATATCAGCTCCGGTGCGATTGTGCAGATGGGACGGGATGGGGCGGTAAACATACTGACCGGAGCCGCCGATATCGGCCAGGGGGCGGAAACGGTGATCAGCCAGATTGTCGCCGAAGAGCTCGGTGTGCCGATCGAAGACATCAGGATCACAGCCGCTGACACCGGAATTACGCCGCTCGATCCCGGTACCTTTGGCAGCGGGGTCACCATCAGGGCTGGAAACGCAGCAAGAATAGCGGCAATAGCGGTCAAGAAGAAGCTTTTCGAATTTGTGGATAAAATTCTGGAAGCCAATGCGGCTGATCTGGTAGCCCGGGATCGAAAAATTTATGTTAAAGGCTCTCCTGACCGGGGAATCACCTTTTCAGATGCCCTGAAGGCTTATCAATACGCGGACCTTCCGATGCCGATTGTGGGTAGGGGGTCCTGGATGGCGCCGGCCACGGAGCCGACCACCCTGCTTAAAGAGGATGGTAATTTCGCACCCAACTACTCTTTTATGACCCAGGCTGCCGAGGTGGAAGTCGATCTGCGGACCGGGAAGGTGAAATTGTTGAAGATGGTGACAGCCCATGATTGCGGCAGGCCGATCAATCCAATGCTGGTAGAGGGACAACTGGAGGGTTCGGTTGTCGGTGGCATGGGACAAGCGCTTTATGAAGAGGTGATCGTTGAAAAGGGCCAGGTGATGAACCCCTCGTTTCTCGATTATGGGTTTCCGACCTTTATGGAAATGCCGGAAATAGAGTCGATTGAGGTGGAGACCGATGATCCGATCGGGCCGTTTGGAGCCAAGGAAGCCGGGGAGGGGACCCAATTGTCTCCAGCGCCTGCCATTGCCAATGCGATCTATGACGCCATCGGTGTGGACTTCATGGCACTTCCTATAACCCCGGAAAAAATCCTTGAAGCATTGCAAAGAACCGAACCGAAATAGAGAACGAATTATAAAATTGTCGATTTAACCGTAGGGAGATTTCCTGGCCGCCTTAAGCGGACTGGAGGGAACCATAACCATTCTCAATTTGTGAACTGCGGCGAAACATCGGTTTGTAAGCTGACGGATTATTTTCCACAGCATTTTTTATATTTATTCCCGCTTCCACATGGGCAGGGCTCATTACGGCCAACTTTTTTTTCGGCTATCTTTGGTTTTGGTGGATTCAGGAGTATCTCTAAATCGGTAATATCTTCTGGTTTATCCGGTGCCAATTCAATTGTAAAGTTCCAACCCTTTTCTTCAAATTGTGATGTTATCTCTTTTAATCTCTCTTCTGTTTGCACGTTAACTCTGGCAGGTCTTTTTTCAGTAGCTAATTTCGTTATTTTTTTACCATCAAAAATTTTTTTCATTTTTTCACCAATTAAATTATAATAGTGGACATAAAAATATAAGACTCAAGTTTCGCACCCCCAAAAGGGCATGGTGCCGCATCTGGTGTGGGGTAAATAAAATTTTTTGGAAAAACAATGAGGCAGCCGTGGTAAACCGGTATCCATAAAGTAATCACCGTGCACAGGCACGCGATGGTCTGGTTTCTTTTGTAATATCGGTTGCTTCTGAAATGATAACTCTTAAAAGATTTTGTGCCGTTGTCAAAGCGATCATCATCAATTTTTTTCAGAAAATTTTTTTTTTACCCCATGCCTGATGCGACCTTCCTTAAAATATCAGGTGCGAAACTTGGGTATAAGATTTAGTGATTCATGGGAGAAAATGAAAATTAATTGTTGAAATGATTATTATAAATTTAGTAGGGCTGTCAATAAGTTGTATGATATTAAACGAACCGGTGAATGCAATTCCTGCAGCCCACACCGTGGAATCGGCCGTTTGAGATCCGCTCGATTTTCTTTAACCCTATATTGGCAGCACTTGCAAGGCGTTCGGGCATGGGGAGCAAAATTCATGCGATTTGGGGAGGATAAAAAAGCGTGTCAGCAGAAAATCCCGCTACCATCAGGACATTGATGTTTTTCGGGGGCGTCCTGTTTTTTCTGATTTTTGAACTGCTTGCGCCCTACCGGCTATCGACTGTTTCAAAACTAAAGCGGGGGGTTATCAATCTCGCACTGACCGGGTTCAACACGATTCTCCTAAATCTGGCCTTTACGGCTTTAGTTGTTCAGACCCTTTCTTATGTGGCAACCCGTCAGCAGGGTATATTGAACATTTTCAATTTATCAATCGGGTTGAAGGCTTTGATAACGGTGGTATTCATGGATTTCATGTTGTACGTCTGGCATCTGCTAAACCATGAAATCCCCGTGCTGTGGCGATTTCATCGGGTGCACCACTCTGATCTGAACATGGATGTGATCACCGCCACACGGTTTCATTTTGGCGAACTGGCCATTTCCGCCGTCATCAAGATCGGCATCATTTTTTTAATCGGGGCGGATTTTCTGTCGGTCCTGGTTTTCGAAAGCACCGTTGTACTGGCTGCACAGTTTGAACACAGTTCCCTCAAGGTGCCCGGATGGTTTGAGTCCTTATTTTGGATATTATTTGTCCCTCCCTCTATGCACCGTATCCACCATTCGGTAATCGTGCAAGATCGGAACACCAATTACGGGACGATATTTTCAATTTGGGACCGGGTTTGTGGAACGCTTTTATCCAAAGTCGACCAAAGCAGCATTCGTATCGGGATAGGGGCCTATCAAAGAGAGGAATCGCTCAATTTTCACCACCTGTTGATCATGCCGTTTAAGCCCTTCGTAAAGTAACCCCAGACGCTTCAAAGAGCGAAGTTCCCGATTATGCTGCTCACGGGCCTCACCTCTCGGACTTGGGTTTTATATTATGGACTCAAGTTTCGCACCTGATATTTTAAGGAAAATTGCATCAGGCATAGGGTAAAAAGAAATTTTATTTACCCCACACCATATGCGGCACCGTGCCCCATTGGGGGTGCGAAACTTGAGTTATGGATGTTAACCTTAGAAAAACTCCGGTCCTCTTTTGATAGCACCGCAAAAAGATCCAAGAGATCAATCAAGGAGTTTGTAGATGAATCGGGCGACCTGGTCAGCGCCATTGGGTGTGATCGGTTTTTTAGGGGATATTCTCAAAATTTTTTTGAGGATCGGTAGCCAGTCTCCTTTTCGGAAAATCGATTCCTCGATTACAAAACCGACCATATTTTGCTTAATAAATTCCACAAGCCGGGGTGACTCAGGAGAATTTGGCCGTGGAATATACCCAAAAGGAATGCCCGCATTATAAACTTCGGCAACCGTGCTGTAACCGGCTTTGCCGATAACCGCATCGGCAGCATTGACCAGATCCGGGTGAAAGTAATCCGAACGGTGAGGTAACAGGATCAGATTTTTCTCAATTTTTAGCGAATCGGCGCCCCCGGCGATAACAAATCGAACATCCTCTAATGTTGCCAGCCGGTCAAAAGAGGTGATCTGCTCCGGTATTCCGCCAAAGGATATCAACACCATTTTGCTCTCGGCAGTTATCCCGAGCATATTCCGGATTTTTTGTCCCGACGTTTTCCATTTTCTGCTGACCGGAAAGGTGGTAAGATCGGAATTCCGATTGTTGCATATCGGCTCTGTTTGAATGTGGTAATCAGCGGTTTCAAAAAGGGACCTTAAATAATCGATGTGGTTTTGAATCTGCTGGTTGAAATCCGGATATCGTTGATAAATCCAATCCCAGGTAAAATTTTCCACCAAAACAGATGGCACCCCCGCTTCCTGGGCGACCTGAATTCCCATGGGAGAAATATCGCAGATAACAAGTTTGCATTTGAGACGCTTGACCAATCGAGACAAGCGTTCAATTTGTGAACATTCAAATGGAAGAAACGCATTCAGACGTCTTTTTGTCTTGAGAAAATTTTCGCGAAACGGTGTTTCCTGTACGAACCCGATATCGGTTTCCAGGGGATGGTAAGAAAAGGCCTTTGAAAGGGAGTTTTTGAAAAACCAGGGCGGGATTTTGGTAAATATTTCATACTGAATGGAAGGATCGATTTCGTACAGGGATTCCAAGACGCCGGCCGCCCGGGCTGCGTGTCCGAAGCCGTGGGGTGAAACAAAAACCGCCACCGCACTTGTGTCTTCCCTTTTTATGTCCTGGAGCATGGCCATCGAAAAAAATCATCCTCAAAAAGGGGGATGTTTAGGACTTGTGCTTTGGCAAACGATTTTCCGGATTTATTTATTGGGCATTCAACAGCGGTTCCAGGCTCCGTAGAGCGTCGTCATCCATGATACCTAGTCTTTTTGAGATCTGGGGAGATAAAAGGGCAAAGATTCCATTTGATTTGGCACAGAGTTCTTCCTTGTTGTTGTAGAGAAGCCCGCTGACAACAGCCTCATGACGGCTGACAATTTCTAAAATTTTCCCTTCAACCCTTAACGCCTGTTCCGTATAAACCGGTTTGATAAAATCAACGGTCATCGATTTTGTCAGTGTAATCTTTTTCAAAAGATAGATCGCAGACCAGCTCATTATTTCATCCAGCATGGTCGATATCACACCCCCGTGAACCAGACGGTTCCAGCCACCCAGATGATCCGGAACACTCAGGTATGAAACAATCGATTGGTCATTTGAAAAAAATTTCATTTTGAGCCCGGAAGGGTTGCTGGGGCTGCATCCAAAACAGTTGTGGGCCCCGCTGTCTGGAAGCTTCTTGTATTTTATATCATTATTCATGCTCGTCCAGGACGGTTAAAATTATTCAGCAGTCTTTTAAAATATGGCGCAAGCCCTATGCCAAAAATGGAATCCAAAAAAAATTGGACTCCGCCATCTTGTTGAAAATCATTCGGCAACAGTTTGAGGGATTCTTAGGCACTTTTTTCATATTAATCAACAGAATTTTATCGATTTCTCAAATAGCCGGTTTTGCCATGATAGTTTTCGATTGGCTTCTTTTTGAAAGAAATCTTTCCATGTTCATCCCAAAATTTGTTTTTCATTCAGATCGAGAATCTTTGTCAAGCTATATTTCTTGACAAACCCAAATGTCATCGTCAACATCGAAGGTTCATAAACCCTAAAGATCGCAACCAAAGGTTCTTATTTCCGAAATGGACTTTAACCTATACGTTTTGCCGGTTTTGAGCATCCTCTTCCTTGCCACTTTGGTACGTTCTACCTTCGGGTTCGGAGAAGCGCTGGTCGCAATGCCCCTTCTGGTCAATATTGTAGATTTTAAAACAGCCACTCCTCTCGTTGCCATGATTGCTTGTACGATTTCAATTGCAATCATTATCTTCAACCGACACAATATTCAGTTCAACAGTGCCTGGCGCCTGGCGGTCTCTTCATTTGTCGGGATTCCACTTGGATTGCTCCTCTTAAAATCAGTTGATGTTCCGCTGATGAAGGTCATTCTGGCAATCGTTATTATCGGTTTTTCCGCTTACCGCCTGCGAAAACCGCAACTGTTGACACTGGATAACGAAAAGTTCTCATTTGCATTTGGTTTTCTGGGCGGTTTTCTGGGCGGCGCGTACAATGTTGCGGGGCCACCGGTTGTCATCTATGGTGCGATGCGCAGGTGGTCTCCGAAGACGTTCAGGGCAACACTTCAGGGCTATTTCCTGCCCACCTGGATTTTTATCGTATCCGGTCATGGAGTTGCCGGCTTCTGGACCCCTTTGGTGTTGAAGCTATATTTTTTTTCCTTGCCGCTTCTTTTTTTGGCGTACGTGATCGGGAGCCGGATCAACCGATCGATACCTCAAAAAAAGTTTGAAAAATATATCCACAGCCTGCTGATAGGGGTCGGTACATTTTTATTGATCCGAACCGTATACGGAATTTTAGCTTCATAACTCAAGTTTCGCACCCCCAATGTGGCACGGTGCCGCATCTGGTGTGGGCCCTATGCCTGATGCAACTTTCCTTAAAATATCAAGTGCGAAACTTGAGTTCATAATTGTCAAGGCTCATCAAAATGGAAGAAAGACCTGCTAAAATTGACTGGTGGCTTTTTGGTATCTGTTCCTCCCGGGTCTTTACTTACCTTGTGTTTATGGCCTATGCGGCTGCCCTTCCGGTTTTGCAAAGAGAATGGGATATGTCGGCAGCTGCCGCGGGGTCTATTTCCGGTGGATTCCAAATCAGTTATGCATTCTCGCTATTTATTTTTTCGGTTTTATCGGATACCATGGGGGCGAAACGGGTTTTTCTCCTATCAAACTTTCTCTGTGTCATTGCCGCGTTGTTGTTTGCAACCTTTGCCCGGAATTATATTTCCGGTCTGATCCTCTATGCCCTGATCGGCCTATCGCTTGGCGGGGTGTATACGCCGGGTCTGATGATGGTTACAAACCGTTACTCCTCGGAACGCCGGGGACTCGCCGCTGGTTTTTTTATAGCAAGCACTTCATTAAGTTATGCCCTGTCCCTTGCCATCAGTGGTGTGGCATTGCCAAAGGGCGGGTATCAACTTTCTTTTTTACTGACCAGTCTGGGACCGGTGGCCGGCATTATTTTGGCATGGATCACCTTGGGTTCGACATTTAACAAAATTTATCCCCGGCAAAGAGGACAAAAGTTATACACTGAGGTTTTAAAAAATAAACCGGCTGTTCTGTTGATTGCCGGCTATACCCTTCACAGTTGGGAACTGTTGGGAATGTGGGCCTGGGCACCCGCCTTTTTATCCGCCTGTCTGATGGTCGGCGGGGCTGATGTCCGGTTCGCGGTCGGTGGAGGAGCGCATGTGGTATCGCTGTTCCATCTCATGGGAATGATGGCATCTCTTTTAATGGGTACGCTTTCGGACAGAGTCGGACGGGCCAGGGTCATCCTATTTGTGGCGAGCACAAGTGCTTTTTGCTCTTTTTTCATGGGATGGTTGATCGGCCTACCGACGACTCTGATTATCGTCGTCGGGATGCTATATGCTTTCTCCGCCATAGGCGATTCTCCGATTCTTTCCGCCGGATTATCAGAGAGGGTTGATCCCGCCTATCTGGGTACGGCTTTCGCCCTGAGAAGCTTCATGGGTTTTACGGCAGGCGCAATTTCGCCCCTTGCCTTCGGGGCAATTTTGGATTGGACGAACAAGGGGCTCCCGGAAACCGGTTTTTATACGACCTGGGGATGGGCCTATGGTGTGCTGGGACTGGGCGGACTGGGTGCTGCGTTGGCGGCGTTTGTTCTTCTTAATCTGGAAAACAGACCAGCTCAATAGCCGTTGGGTTTTTTAACCCCGCTTTTTTGGCTCCCGGATGCCACCTATACCGGTTGAACCGCAACCTTTTCTCTTCATTGAAACAGATTCCTTCGGCTTCAAGGAGGAGACGCTGCTTTTCTTCGGAAACGGGTTCCGATCGACTACTGATCATACCCTTTGCATTGATGACACGATGCCACGGGATCTCTGTTCCTTCTGGGAGTGCGTAAAGAGCGTAGCCCACCTGGCGTGCATGACCCGCCATTCCGGCCAGGGAAGCGACCTGTCCGTATGTGGCGACCCGTCCTTTGGGGATGCGCTTTACGACTCTGTATATCCGAGTATAGATTCCGGTGTTCTTCATTACTGACGCTTTTTTCCCCCCAGAGAATCTCTTTTCTACATTCGGTTTTAATCACCTGTTTCTGCTGAGGATTCAATGGACCGGGTAGCCGGGGGTCATTTCTGACCCCAAGCCCCCTAAGAACCCTGCGTGATAGTCTCCCATCACAGGGCTCAAGCCCTTCAAAGGCCGACCTCGGCAAAGAGGTGACCCGGTGATCTAAAAATCCCGATCACCTTTGCGATACACACTGGCAGCCAAAACCCATTCGGTGAAGGGCGCATGGCTCACATAATGTGGCCTCATTTGCTTTCCCTTCTAAAATCGGTTCTACCCGCTTTCACGCAAAGAAGCACCCGATGGACGTCTGCTCCCTTACGGGCCGGATGATG
>DRHF01000180.1 GCA_011049715.1 Desulfobacterales bacterium | reverse complement strand
TCCCTGCCGTTCAGCGTGAAAAACTATTTCACACTCGAACCTTCAATCGGTTTGAGAGAGACCGTGTGGCAGATTGACGAATTTGAGGATAAAGATACAGAAAAGGATGAAACCCAGAACAGAGAGATCTATGACATAAATGTCAATCTTTCGACCGAGATATTTAATATTTTCAGTATAAAAAGAAAAGGTATCGACAAGCTTAAACATAGTATAAGACCACAAGTCAGCTACAGTTTTATCCCGGAAAAGGACCAGGATGATCTCCCCCTATTTGATGGATTGGATCGAATCGGGAAAAAAAACGTCCTCTCCTATTCGATTATCAACACATTTACCTCAAGGTCACCCGAACCAACTGAAAAAGAAGATGGGACAACCAACTATTCATACAACGAATTTTTACGTCTCGAGCTGAGCCAGAGTTACGACATCAATGAGGCAAATGATAAAGATAAAGCAGAAAAAAAACCCTTCTCCGACATAAAAGCTGAGCTTGATTTTGAACTCACAAAATTTTTATACCTTGAAGCTTACACAACATGGTCCCCGTATGAGAGTGATCTCCTATCGAGTAGAGTCGAACTAAATTTGTCGGACAAACGGGGAGATAAACTGTTTCTGAGACATCGGTATACCCGCGATTCAAGCAAAGATGTAAAGGATGGCAGAAAATCGATCTATGCCAAGCTAGTTTTTAACCTTACAAATCGCATCTCGACATTTTTTGAGTACGAGCGTAACCTATATGAGCATGAAGATTTTCTCAAGGGATTTGGGTTGTTATATAATGCGCAATGCTGGGGGGTAATTTTCCAATATCAAGATTGGGCAGATGAACAAACCTATTCGATTTCCATCAACCTTTTGGGTCTAGGTGGATTTAGTACCAGCTATGCCGGAGAAGCGGAGGCGCCCTAAATCTTTTTTCAGAAAAATTTCTTTTGACCCTATGCCTGATGCGATTTTCCTTAAAATATCAGGTGCGAAACTTGATTAAAGAAATCTCATTTGGACAGGAAGGACATCATTTCTAAAACAAAAAGCCTTTTGGGGATATAATTATGATTATCGTAAAAACCCCCCTCCGGTTGAGCTTTGTCGGCGGCGGTTCAGACATGAAGGCGTTCTATGTTAAAAAAGATGGGATGGTACTTTGTTCGGCAATAGACAAGTTTGTCTACGCGATTGTCAAAGAACGCTTTGACGATATGATCTATATCAACTATTCCAAAAAGGAATGTGTCGACCATGTCGACAAAATTCAACATGATCTCGTTCGCGAAGCGATGAAAATGGCTGGTGTTAGTAAAGGGATTGAGATTACAACACTGGCAGATATCCCTTCAACCGGATCAGGTTTGGGGAGTTCAAGCTCAATCACGGTCGCACTTTTGCACGCCCTCTATACATATCGAAACATCCTGGTCACAGCAGAACGTTTGGCGATGGATGCGTGCCGGATAGAAATCGACATCCTGAAAAAACCGATTGGAAGACAAGATCAGTACGCTGCTGCCTTTGGAGGTGTCAATCAATTCACGTTCTCTCCCATCAAAACGACCAAACGAACGCCCGTAGAAATGGGTAGTTCCGCAAAACGAAAGTTTGCCTCTTCACTGCTTCTTTATTATACGGGTATCGCCCGAAGTTCGGATAAGATTCTTTCCAACCAAGAAAAGAATCTCCTGTCGGACAAGAAATTTAAGACCATGGAAAAGATGGTGTCACTCGTAGAGCCGTTTAAAAAAGCACTGAAGAAAGAAGATATCAAAGAATGTGGCATGCTCATGGACCTTAATTGGAAATTGAAACAACAGATGGCGACCGGTATTTCTAACACTAAAATACAAAAGATGTACAATGCGGCAAAAAATACAGGCGCACTCGCTGGAAAGATTGTCGGTGCGGGCGGGGGTGGCTTTTTGCTTCTTATCGTTTTAAGGGAAAAGCAGGAGGCAGTGTTCAGCGCCCTCAAAGAATACCGGGAACTCCCTTTTATGCTTGAAGAAAGCGGGAGTAAAGTTATCTTCGACGACAGGACTTATTCAAGTAAGTGAATAGATCACCCCGATGGGGCGATCCATAATCTAAAAAGGAATACTTTGAAAATACTGGTCACAGGTGGAGCTGGATTTATCGGCTCACATACGACGGATGCCCTTATCAAAAGGGGATACGAGGTCAGAATTCTGGATAATCTCCAAAAAAAGATTCATCCCAAAGGAAAGCCTGATTTTTTAAACGATAAAGCAGAATTTATTCGGGGTGATGTCACCGATAAAAGCATCTGGCAAAAGGCATTGAAGGGAGTTGAAGCGGTATATCATTTCGCCGCATATCAGGATTATCTTACCGATTTTTCAACTTTTTTTCGCATCAATACCGTCTCAACAGCGCTTCTTTATGAAATCATTGTGGAAAAAAAACTTGAATCAAAAATAAGAAAAGTTGTTGTTGCGTCGAGTCAAGCGGTCATGGGAGAAGGAAAGTACCGATGCCTTCCATGTTCTAAAAAAAATAACCATATTTTTTATCCCCAGATACGGTTGGAAAGGGGGCTGTCAAAGGGTGAATGGGATCATCGATGCCCAAAATGCCAGCACCCATTGCAGTGGATGCCATCGGACGAATCGGTCATAAACGCCTGTAATCAATATGCCATTTCAAAGTATTCCCAGGAACAGATCGCTTTACAGCTCGGAAAGCGATACCAAATTCCATCAGTCGTTATGCGATACTCCATCGTTCAAGGTCCCAGGCAATCATTTTATAATGCCTATTCCGGAGCGATGCGTATCTTTGCCCTTTCTCTTTTTTTTGACAAAAGACCGATCATCTTTGAAGATGGAAAGCAGATAAGGGATTTTATTAATATCAAAGACGTTGTGAATGCAAATCTTTTAGTGCTGAAACATGACGATGCCAACTATAAAGTGTTTAACGTAGGTGGAGACAAGGCTTGGACAGTGGCCGATTTTTATCATACCATGGAGCGGGTAGTGGGTAAGAAAAAAGAGCCAATCGTCTCAGGATATTATCGATACGGCGATACAAGACACATTTTTTCAGACACAAACCGGTTAAAATCAATTGGCTGGAAACCAACACATGGCATTGAAGAAAGTATTGGGGATTATTGGAAATTTATTAACGCCCAAAAACAGATGGACAATATACTTTCATATGCTGAAAAACATATGAAAAAACATCGGATTATCCGAAGGATTATAAGCTGATATGAACATTCCATACGCTGCAAAACAGTATCTCTCTGAATTAAAAGAAGTCCTTGACGATTTCAACCTTGAACAGTTTGAAAAGATAGTCAATCTTATCTTGAACGCTTATGAGAACGAAAAACAAATATTCACCATGGGCAATGGGGGAAGTGCATCGACAGCCTCGCACTTTGCATGTGATCTCAACAAGGGATGCTGCACCAATCTTGAAAAAAAAATCAAAATGATCTGCTTAAACGATAACACCCCGACCCTCCTCGCTTTTGCGAATGATGTCTCATATGATGTTGTCTTTGTGGAACAGTTGAAAAATTTCTTCAACCCAGGGGATCTCGTCATCGGTATCTCAGGGAGCGGTAATTCGGAAAATGTTATCAAAGCAATACACCATACAAAACAAAACAATGGACAGACCATTGGGTTTTCAGGGTTTTCAGGAGGAAAACTCGCCCAAATGGTCGATGTTCCGTTTGTGGCAAAAGTTGATGACATACAAAAGGTTGAAGATATTCACATGATCCTTGTTCACATGATTATGCAGGCGATTTATAGCGCCCTGCAGCCCCGAGGTCAAAAATGAAAACAGACACATACCCTCGGTCCTGGTATGTCCTGCATACCAAGAGCAGGTTTGAAAATGTGGTTAGCGAAGGTTTGATCAAAAAATCCATGGAGGTTTTTCTCCCAAAAATCCAGGTGAGAAGCCGACGGCGGGACAGAAAACTTCTGATTCGTATTCCCCTTTTTCCCGGCTACCTATTTGTAAAAACCGATCTGAACCCCTACGAACACATTGAAATTGTAAAAACCGTGGGAGCGGTCCGTTTGATCGGTAACCAGGACGGTCCTATTGATGTACCTTCTGAGGCCATCGAGTCATTAAAAATCATGGTACGCACGGACAAACCTGTTACAACCGGTACTCGACTTCAAAAAGGGGATAAAATAATGGTGGTGGTCGGTCCCTTGGCTGGTGTTACCGGAATCTTTGTTCATTACAAGGGGAAAGGACGGGTCGTTGTTAATGTTAAGACACTTGGTCAGTTTGCTTGCGTGGATGTTGACGAAGAGGACATTGAAAAACTCCCGGAAATACTATCATAACCTCTTGACTTCTTATTAGATTATGTTAATAGACACTTCAAGTAATCCAAATATCCGCCTGTTGTTTTGGAAAGGAGGATGTATGAACAAATTGGAGCTAATCTCTGCTTTGAAAAAAGAAGCAGGCATATCAAAATTCGAGGCAGCAAAGGTGGTCCAGACATTTTTCGAATCGATGACAGACGCATTGGCCGTAGGAGAGCGAATTGAAATTCGTGGATTATGCAGTATTTTCATCAAAAATTACAAAAGTTATACGGGAAGAAATCCCAAAACCGGTGAAAATGTTACCATACAAAGTAAAAAACTCCCTTTTTTCAAACCCGGAAGAGAATTAAAAGAACGTGTAAATTACTAGATTCGTGCATGGTTTTGAATCCATTTTAGGTCAAAAACAACCGATCCGCATATTAACCACCTTCCTTCATAAAAGGGCCATCCCCCACGCCCTTCTTTTTACAGGGATTGAAGGCGTAGGTAAACGAACGGCAGCCATGGTTTTTGCCATGGCCTGCAATTGTACCGGAAATATTACCAGCAAAAAAGAACCCAACACAGAAATCCCCCTGCAACAATCTCCCTGTGGCTGCTGCAACACTTGCAGAAGAATAGAATCAGAGAGCCACCCGGATATTATTTTAATTAAACCCGTTCGCGCGGTAATCCGAATCGCTCAAATTCGTTCTCTTTGCCAGACACTCGCCTTAAAACCCTACGAGGCAAGGATACGTGTGGTTATCATATCGGATGCACGGGCAATGAACCGTGAGGCAGGAAACGCGCTACTTAAAATTCTAGAAGAACCGCCTGCTCACACTATTTTGATTCTCACCGCCACGCAGACAAGCGATCTTCTTCCGACCGTGGTTTCGCGCTGCCTCCAGATTCGATTTCAACCGATTTCAAGAAAAAGTCTTGAAATCTTTCTGGCAAAATCAAATGCCCTCTCAGATGAAGACGCGGTCATTATTGCATCAATGGCAAACGGAAGTTTATCCAAAGCGCTTTCAATGATAAAACCTGCGAATCTGGAATATTGGAAAAACCTGAGAAAATGGTTGATACACGACAGTGGTTTAGACGCCCCGGCGTCTCTTTCCTCGAGACCCATCGCTTCAATGTTGGCGTTTGCAGAACGATTATCAAAAAATAAGAAAAATCTCCCGGACTTTTTGGAGGTGATGAAAACCTGGCTGAGGGATCTTGTCATCTGGAAGTTTAACCCTAAATTAATCATAAACAAAGACTTGACGCAAAAAATTCAATATGCTTCACAACAGATGGATCTTGAATCACTCACCTCAAAAATTAAAGCCATTGAGGTTGCAGAAAAAGATATCCGCGCAAACGCAAATACAAGACTGGCGTTAGAGGTGATGTTTTTAAGGCTTGTAACTAACTAGAATGAAAAAAATTGTTGGAATAAGGTTCAAACCTGCCGGTAAAGTTTATGATTTTGACTGTGGCGCATTTGTCCTCAGTGAGGGGGACAAAGTGATCGTGGAAACCGATCATGGCCTTGGTCTGGGTGTGGTGGCAGTTCCACCGACCCGGCGGGATGAGCAATTATTAAACAAGCCTTTAAAAAAGGTTTACCGGATAGCGAACCAAAAAGATTTTCGTCAAATAGAAAAAAATCTGAGTTCCGAAAAATTCGCCCGCACCTACTGCCTTTTCTGTATCAAAGATCTTGGACTTGAAATGAATCTTTTCTCCGTTGAGAGCGCATTTGATGGGAGCAAACTGACATTTTTTTTTACTTCAGAGAACCGGGTTGATTTTCGTCAGCTTGTAAAGATGCTGGTCAAAGAATTTGGGGTGCGGATTGAGATGAGGCAAGTGGGCATACGTAATCAAGCCAAGATGTGTGGCGGCATCGGGAGATGCGGCCGTGAACTCTGCTGCTCAAGTTTTTTGGAAAAATTTGAACCGGTCTCCATCCGTATGGCCAAGGAGCAGAGGCTTTCCCTAAACCCTACAAAAATATCAGGACAGTGCGGCCGATTGATGTGCTGCCTTACATTTGAAAACGAAACCTACCAGCATCTCAGGAACAGTTTACCCCAAATTGGTCATACCGTAGAAACCGACCGCGGGAAAGCCAAAGTGATTTGTCATAATGTAATTTGTAACCGGGTCGTTGTCCGACTGGATGATGGCCAGGAGTTTGAAACAGCGTTAAAATAGACAGATAAAAAACAGAAATCATAAAACCGATGCCAGATCCATTTTATATAACAACACCTATCTACTATGTAAATGCCAAGCCCCACCTGGGACATGCCTATACGACAATCGTCGCGGATGTGATCTGCCGTTTTCATTCCATGCAAAAGGTAGAAACATACTTTCTGACCGGAACGGACGAGCATGGGGATAAGGTCGTCCGGGCTGCAAAAATAGCACATGAAACGCCCAGGGTCTATGTCGACCGGATCAGCAGCCTTTTTAAAGGGCTTTGGCCTGAACTCAACATCAAGTTCAATTCGTTCATCCGCACGACAGATCCGGCGCATGTAACAGTCGTAGAAAAAATTTTGCAAAAGATCTATGACTCAGGCGATATCTATTTCAGTGAATATGAAGGCCTTTACTGTTATGGATGCGAGCGGTTCTACACCGAACGTGAATTGGTTGACGGGAAGTGCCCTGACCATGAATCAGAACCTGCGACCATTAAAGAGTCTAACTATTTTTTCAAGATGAGTGCGTACCAGAAATGGCTGATCGAACACATTCGCAATCATCCTGACTTTATCCGTCCGGAACGTTACAGAAACGAAGTGCTTTCATTTTTAAAGGAGCCCCTTGGGGACCTCTGTATTTCCAGGCCCAAAACCCGTCTCCAATGGGGGATCACCCTTCCCTTTGATAAAAACTATGTCACCTATGTATGGTTCGATGCACTCTTAAATTATATCTCCGGGATAGGGTTTCCGGATGGCAGCCTCTTTAAAAAATTTTGGCCACATGCGCAACACATTGTCGCAAAAGATATTCTTAAGCCCCATGGTATTTATTGGCCAACCATACTAAAGGCCGCCGGAATTCCGATTTATAAGCACCTCAATGTCCATGGATACTGGAATATTGATCAAAGCAAGATGTCAAAAAGCCTCGGAAATGTTGTTGAACCGCTTCAATTGAAAAACCGTTACGGGATCGATGTATTTCGGTATTTCTTAATGCGTGAAATGGTTTTTGGTCTCGACTCCAATTTTCACATTGATGCACTGATTAGACGCACCAATTCAGACTTGGCAAATGACCTCGGCAATCTATTTTCCCGGGTGCTGGCCATGACGCACAAGTACTTCTCCGCAACCGTTCCGGAGACAGATCCGGAGGCTGAGCAAGGATTCCAATCGGGCTTGAAATCAGATGCGTTGAAAGCGGTTGAAGAATTCGAAAAATCGATGTGCAGGTTTTCCTTTCAAAAAGCGCTGACGGCGATCTGGGATTTTATCAACAAAATGAATAAATATATTGATGTGACTGCCCCGTGGGTTCTCGCAAAGAAAAAATCAAATCAAAAGCAGTTGGCCGCAGTGATCAATAACCTTCTCGAGGGGCTCCGAATCGTATCCGGTCTTCTCTATCCGGTTATGCCGGATACGGCGATGACCATGCAAAAACACCTCGGGCTCGATCCTGAAAAACCGTTTTATCACCTTGAGAGACTCAAAACATGGAAAAAGGAACCGCCTGGAAGCGTCCTGCCGAAGTCGATTATTCTCTTTCCAAGAATTGATACAAAAAAAGATAATACTCCCCATGGTGATATTGTCGATTCAGACGCTTCAATCTCTAGAATCAAACCGGAGATCACTCTCGAAACATTTAACAAGGTCGACCTTAGGGTAGCAACCGTACTTCGGGTAGATACTGTTCCCAAGGCAAAAAACTGTCTCTTATACACATCT
>DRHF01000179.1 GCA_011049715.1 Desulfobacterales bacterium | reverse complement strand
TCGAGTTGATCGTGGAGTGATTCATGTGGGTGATGATGTAGAGATTGTTGGGATTCAGGAGACGATCAAGACGGTATGTACGGGAGTGGAGATGTTCAGGAAGCTATTGGATGAGGGTCGTGCGGGGGACAATGTTGGGTTGTTACTGCGTGGGACGAAGCGTGAGGATGTTGAGCGTGGGCAGGTTGTTGCGATACCGGGTTCTATAACGCCCCACATGCAGTTTGAGGCTGAGGTATATATATTGAGCAAGGAGGAGGGTGGTCGTCATACGCCGTTTTTCAGTGGGTATCGGCCGCAGTTTTATTTTCGTACGACGGATGTTACCGGGATATTGACGTTGCCCGAGGGCGTAGAGATGGTGATGCCTGGGGATAATGTAACGATTTCGGGTCAGTTGATAACCCCGATAGCGATGGAAAAAGAACTCAGATTTGCGATCAGGGAAGGTGGCCGAACCGTCGGCGCCGGAGTCGTCAGTAATATACTCGAATAAGAAAAAGAAAAAACAAATGATGATGAATACCAAAATCAGGATCCGACTCAAGGCATATGATCACAAACTTTTGGATCAATCGGCATTGGACATCGTTGACACGGCGAATAAAACCGGAGCAAAAGTTGTCGGGCCCATACCCCTTCCAACAAGGATAAACAAGTACTGTGTTTTACGATCCCCGCATATAGACAAAAAGTCCAGAGAACAGTTTGAGATCCGGACGCATAAGCGGCTGTTGGATATCATTGATCCGACGCAACAGACCGTGGATGCTTTAATGAAACTCGATCTTTCGCCCGGCGTGGACGTGGAGATAAAACTGTAAATAGGGAACCGGAAATAAGATGTGTCAAGGATTGTTAGGGAAAAAGCTAGGTATGACGAGCCTTTTTTCTCCGGAAGGCGACTATGTACCGGTTACTGTCATGGAAGTTGGCCCATGTGTTGTTACTCAGATTAAAACGCAGGCCATTGATGGTTATAATGCACTTCAACTCGGTTTTGGGGAGAAAAAACGAAATCGTATTAATAAACCGCTACAAGGCCATCTGGACAAGAGTAAGGAAGGTAGTTCAGCGTTCCTGCGGGAATTTTCGGTCGAAAACCCGGAAAATTACAAAATCGGCCAAAGCGTCACCCTGGATGTTTTCCAGGTTGGCGAGCGTGTGAATGTATCTGGAACAACAAAAGGGCGAGGCTTTGCAGGGGTAATAAAAAGGCATGGATTTCATGGCGGGAAAAAAACCCACGGGAGCCACAGCCATAGAATTCCCGGTTCTATCGGTTGCAGTGCCTGGCCGGCAAAAGTTATCAAAGGAAAAAAAATGCCAGGGCAATTAGGAAGTCGACGAAAAACCGCTCAAAATTTGAAGATTGTAGATATCAATCGGGATAAAAACTTGGTCATGTTGAAGGGGGCGGTTCCTGGAGCCGTAGCCGGGCTGGTTGAAATTAAAAAAACACAAATTCGGGAATAAATTTGGATGTGATGGATGCGGGGGAATCCCCGCTTTTTTGTATCCTGATCGAGAAAGAAAATGGCTGTTGTAGATATTCAAAATATAAACGGGGAAACTGTTTCACAGATTGATCTTACAGATAATATTTTCGATGTAACTGTGAAACAGCATGTCTTGCATGAAGTCGTTACCATGCAGCTGGCGAACAGACGGATGGCATCTGCTTCTGTTAAGCACCGGAGCGAGGTTAAAGGTAGTGGGAGGAAGCCTTTTCGTCAAAAAGGAACTGGACGGGCTCGCCAGGGTGATATTAAATCGCCGCTTTTAAGGGGTGGAGGTGTCGTTTTCGGGCCGGATCAAAGATCTTATGTTCATAAGGTTAACAAAAAAGTAAAAAAATCAGCGTTCAAGATGGCTTTGAGTAGCAAATTAAAGGAGAATAACCTGATAGTGATTGATCGGCTTGAACTTGACCAAATTGGTACCAAGGGGTTTATGAAAGTACTCAAAGCTTTGAATGCGGAAAATGCTCTAATCGTCACCGGAAAATCGAATAAAAACTTGGAACTTTCTTCTAGAAATATTCCGGATGTGAAAGTGCTGAGAACTGAAGGATTAAATGTATACGATATTTTGAAATACCGAAGCCTGGTTTTGATAGAGGCCTCGATAAAGAACATTGAAGGGAGGCTTTTAAAATGATTCGGTATGACATTATCAAAAAACCACTGATAACAGAAAAGACCAGCATACAAAAAGAGGTTTCTAACCAGCTATCTTTCGAAGTGGAGAGAAAGTCGAATCGGGTGGAGATCAAAAGATCCATAGAAAAGATATTTAATGTTAAAGTGATCGGTTTGCAGACCATG
>DRHF01000178.1 GCA_011049715.1 Desulfobacterales bacterium | reverse complement strand
GAGGGGTTAAATCGAATTATTAAAATTGTTAAAAATAGAGCAAGTGGATTCCGAACCTTAGAAGCATTTACAGACCTGATTTTCTTAACCATAGGTGATGTAAATATTCCTGAACAAATTCCGATGAATTTTCGTACAATATAATTTCATCTCAATGACAGGATTTGTATGATTTTAAAGGTTGTTTACTAGTTGAGAATTCCGGATATAGCCTTATATAACCAAGATGCATAAAGTATTGATCGCCAATCGGATGGTTCTTGGTAAAAACCATCTTTTAACCTAGCATTTGGAGTTATATTTTTTTTAAATAAATACCACAAGTTTGGAACATCAGATTGATTTTTATAGAATATATCGAATTTAGTTAAAATAAGTTCGAATTTTTTAAATAAATCTGACATGAAAAATTCTTTAACCCACTTATAAGAAACTATGTTTTCTTCATATTGTAATTTGTCTTCAAATTTCGAGTCATCTGAATAATTTTTATCTATTTGGTCGTTCAATTTAAAATATTTTTTTGTGATTTCTTCTCCTAAGCATTTAAGTTCTCTTCCTTCAAAAGCATAACTATTATACAGTTCTAAGAGCAGGTGGGATCTAAGAGCAGGTGATGGATATGCAAAAAAAGACCTATATTCCTTTTTTTTAGATTGTTCACCAACATTTGTAGGACTATCAATCTCATTTAGCCTTAGTGGATGATAAAATGGGTCTGTAATAGAGAAATGTTCAATGAAAGCAAAATAATACGCTGGTCCAATGAATTTTAGACCAAACCAATCACAGAAAGATTCTTTTATCCAATTTGAAACCAATCGTTCGATTCTGTATATTTTACTAATATCATCATACCTTTCTACTTGAGCCTTTAGCAAATCATCTATAGTTGTACGGTAGTCTGAACGTTTTCTTACATATTGATTTATTATTTTATTCTTGGCTTCCAGAATATCACTGTAAATATAGTGGCCTAACTCGTGTCCCATCAAACAGTTAGTTAGGTCATTGCCAATTTCATATTTTGGAAAACCGATTAGTAGGATATCTTCGTTTTCAAGTTTTAATGACGGGGTTATTATATTAAAAATGGGGGGTAAAGACCTTAGACTGATCTTTGACAGTCGAAAATTAAATAAGCAATAATATCAATGTACTATAAGGGTTGAAAATGTTGTTGGCACTACCGTTGATATTTCCAGCGACAGATCATATTTCTTTGATCGTTGGTGGCAATGCGACTCCTACAGCCTGAAAGGCTTTGCCGCAAACCCCTTTGCATTGGGTACGAACAGCGAGACGTTTACCGTTTTCTTCGATCGTTACCGTTTGAAGAGCCTTAAGGTCTTGCTTGATTTCAGCCCATTCAAAGTGATGGCCAGCTGCATCCAGGCAGCAGTCCAGCTCTTTGCGTAGTATTAACGCTAAAAAGCTGCAGAACACATGACCTCGAATAGTACGGTCGTGGCGATGAAAAATGGGACGGGTTTCCAGCAATGACTTAACATCCCTGAAAACTCTTTCCACTTGCCATAACTGTTTGTATTTCAGGGCAACCTGAGCAGCAGATAAGTCAGTGTTGGTTCGAAGTACCCATTTTCCGTCAAACCGGGCTTCAGATTTTATCTTAGCCTCATCGATATGAATCGAATTTTTGGCGACCTTTAAGTACTTTCGGTAACCCTTGTTACCAACCAGACTCTTAGGCCCTTTCTTAAGCTGGTCCTTTAGAGCAGCAATGATCGTATCACGGTCTCGGGCTTCTTTACGAGCCTGACGTGGGTTCACACAGACAATGTAACGCTGACCGTCAAGATTGACCTGCTTGACCTTTAACGGTGCCGGATCTTTAGACGATTTGCCTTCTTCGAGGACTTGAGCATAACGTCCCGGACTCGACAATACCTGCTCACGAATGGCCTTGACACGGCGCATACGGGCTCCCAGGATATAGAGCATTTTATTATCATCGGACTCTAGCTGCTCGAGGGTATCCGCACTGATCATGCCTCGATCGGCAACGATGCAAAAGCTCCGAATCGAAAAGCGTTTTTTGATCTCTTCGACCACAGGCAAAAGCGCTGAAACATCAGCGGTATTACCTGGCCACATCTCACAGCAGATGGGCTGACCGTGGTTGTCGAGTATAACACCGACGACCATCTGTTTTAGATCCGGGCGGTGATCTTTGCTAAAACCTCGGCGGCCTAAGTTTTGACCTCCTTTGCCCTCAAAGTAGATTGAAGTGGTGTCGAAAAACACCAAGTCCAGTCCAGTGAAAAGATCACAACGATGGAAAAAGAGCTCTTCTTCGATCAGATCCTTGATGCATCGGGACGAAAATGGTGAAGCTTTGTTCTGGTCAGATAGTTCTTCACCTAAAAAGGCCATGGCTCGGTACAAATGATGCAGGTCCAGATCTTTGATACCATCGATGACATAATCTCTGTGCCATCGATCGCAGAACCGGTCTGATCCTGATACCATCAGTCGGTGTAGCACGGTAAGGAAAATAGCCCGCTCCACATCGAACTGGAAGGAGCGTCCATTTAAGGCTTTTATGATAGCATCTTTGATGCCGGTACGCTCCCAAAGTCGTTCAAAGATAAGCGTTGGCCCGATTTTCTTTGCATCTGCCAGCACCTCGCTGTTGCCGGAAAGAACCAGTATGGTGCGTTCAGAGAAACGGGAAAGAGATCGAATAAGCGTCTCTACGCGGCCTTTGGCCTGAAGTTGGTCCATGCGGCCAACCGTAGCAATCACGCGTTGTTTGACTTTACCTTTCTCTTTTCGGTTTTCGACGATTTGCAGATATTGATATTTACCGGACTTTTTTACACGTGCAAACATGGGAGGCTCCTTTGTTTTGAAGACACTCCCAATTTAGTGCCTTTGACTCTTATTTGTCAATGCTTTTATGTTATTCCTGTGGCACTACCTTTTGGCGATCAGAAAAATCCAGGTATAATGATTTCAACTACTTACACAGCTAAAGGTTATAAAAAGACCAATCGACTGTCAAAGATTAGTTAGAATATCCTCAAGCCTGTAGCATAACATTGTGGCTTTAAATGCATATGCATTGTTAGGTCTTACTATCAGAGTGTCGCGTGGACTGATCTTTTTTATTGCTTTTTCGAGTTGCTTTGTAAAAACAGTGGGAGTTTGATCTTCGGATGAGGTTTCTAAATATCTTAATAATAAACCTAAGTCTTTAAGACCTTCATGTATTCTTTGAACGGCATCTGGTCGTCTTACTAATTTATTTCTCTCATTAAGGTTGCTCAGAACGCTTAAAATGGCGTCACAATAATCTACGCTCCATTGTGCAAGCCGTATCGCGCCTTTTGACAATTCTTGATGGTATTGGATAAAGAGCATTAGAATAAACATCTACACAGTTATAATCATATTCTGTCAGCCCACCAATATTCAAATCCAAAAAATCACCTTTCCTTAGCTTTTGCTTTACACCAAAAATACTCTTAATAGCTCCTAAAAAACCCTTCGGCTGCATAGACCCTGATGGGAATAATTGTATCCTAAATTCTCTCATTTTCTATTACCCCCTCGTAAAAAATAAAAAGAAAAATAAGGCAATAAACAAACTAATTCACATCCCCTCGCCATCCTCAAAATCATATTTCTTAGGAGGGACAGGCCCGATATTAACAGCCAGAGTTGCCTGTTCACCAGCCGAATCCATATAAATAATGTTACCGCACCCCCCCTCACCATATTCAGGCCGATACGGAGACTTAGACGGCGGGACAGACCCTGTGGAAACAAGAGAAGAAGACATGGAAGAATTAACAGCATCTAAAATCAATCGATCCCTCTCAGGCTCCGAAAGCTCAGGAATACGATCCTTGTGAGGAGTGATATAATCCATATAATTCTGATCGGCGACCTTCCTAAAACCAGGACTCGATACAGCCCTTATTATATCCTCAGCCTTCATACCTTCAGGAAAATTCAAACGATAATGTTTTCCCCCAATCTGGATTTTAATATTAGAATCTCTCCCGGCAAGCTTCACATCCAGCTTAGCCTCAAGCTTAACCTTAATACCAGGAATCAACTCCCCAATAGCATCAAGACCTTTGCTGACAAATTCAGACCAACCCATAATCACACCCCCCCACCTTCAAATTCAAAGATCCTGCAAACATACAAAAAACAAAGAAAAAAATCAAGCCTTTCGCTATCTTTCCAACAGTTTATGTCTGATATTTTTATTCTCCAGCTGATTCCCACCATCTAATATAATAGGTGCAGCCTTTGAAAGATCATCCAACAGGCCGACAACATCATCATCAGTCTTCAACACAGTATGATGTCCAGGATTATCAGCCAAAAAATTGCTGCCAATCGGAAGCCTCTTGATCTTATCCTTTCCCAATTTAGCCCTCTTTTCAAAAGTTGCGTCATCAATCAAATCAACAGTCTGGTCAGCAAAAACTGTCCGGTCAATCACAGTCGGATTATCCCTCTTATGAAACTTATAACTGACAGCATCATGATGCGAGACCCAAGCAATATTTAATTAAATATAGTGCATGTTTTGCACGAAAATATTATCACCCTATATCCGTTCATTTAAATTGGAATCAAGCGAGCATAAGCGCTCGCCGTGTCAGTATTTCAAAAAACAGCTCCTTTCGGTAGCCTTTCATTTTACCCTCCATCTGGTGATACCGTTCCCTTGATTTTAAAGGGAGAATCTTGATTAACTAAATTTATTTGGCAGTTGCTTTGATCGTACCTTTTGGAAGTTCCTTTGACAATCGATCTCCTTAGAACCAATCGGTTTTGTAATTGTGATCCATCAATGTGGGGAAGACGGGCGGTTTTACTGCCACCTAAAGCCCGGTTGCCAGATTGCCATCTTTGCGCACACGCCAGAAATGCACCATTAAAAAAATGGCGGCCGAAAGAGGTAGAATAAAGACATGCAGGCCATAAAACCGGACCAGGGCCCTCGGGCCAAGATCTGAATCTCCCAATAAAAAAAAGGCTATATCACTGTCGGGCCTGAGTCCCAGTGCACTGCCGAAGGGCCCATCAGAGCCGAGTAATGGAACCGAATGGAGTAGATTGGCGCCCACTCTCGTCCCCCAGTATGAGATCTGATCCCACGGTAGCAGGTAGCCTGTAAATGCAAAAGCCAATACAATTAGAAGCAGACACACGCCGACTATCCAGTTGAATTCTCGTGGTGGTTTATATGATCCTGTATAGAAAACGCGAAGCATATGCAGCACAACGGTGATCACGATGCCGTGTCCGGCCCAGCGATGGACGTTACGCAAAAACCCCCCTAGAAAAACCGTATACTGCAAATCCAAAATATCAGCATAGGCATTTTCCAAGGTCGGCCGGTAATAGATCATTAAAAGAGCACCCGTGAAGACCGTTATCAGAAATAACAGGAAGCTTAACCCCCCGAGGCACCAGGTGAAACTGATCTTCATTCTATCGACAGATAGCCGCATCGGATGCAGGTGCAAGAAAACCGTACGCCGCACTGCCTGTAACTCCTCTGCCGGAGTGCGGGGCAGACCGGTTCTAAATATTTTGCGTTTAACTTCGGGTGGCAGCTTTATGGTCATTTTTTACAAACTTTATAATCCGCATCGGCCGGAAGGGCGATGTGGTCCGTTTTAAGCGTTTCCAGACTGAAAACGTGTAGCAGGGTCTTTTGCTCGCCTGATAATAATATTCTGATCCACTACGAGAGATCCATTATCATCGAGTCTGATGGCAAACAGATCCAAAGGACGGGGTGGGGGGCCCGCCACATTTATTCCTTCTGCGTCGAACTTTCCCCCGTGGCATGGGCATAAAAACATGTTGTGATCCCCGTTCCAGACCACTATACACCCCAAGTGGGTGCAAACGGCGGAAATAGATAAAAATCCCTTTTCATCTCGTACGATAAAAAGTTTTCGGCCGCTGTGGTAGACCACTTGGCCGGGCCGATAATCGTCCGGAAAACCCACCTTAACTGACATGGCAGGTCGGCTGGACACACGGGGTCGGACAAAACTTATCATCGCTGCCAGAAATGTGGCGAAAGCAAGGCTTAACCCGGTCCATGAGAGCCGCAGCAAAAATTTGCGGCGGCCCTGTTTGGGTTTTATGGAGAATGCATTGGTGTTAAGCGACATTCGTGTATTCCATCAGTAAGTTAAAAAATTCAATTACCCGTTTGCTAAATGCATACCCCTTAAGACCGTTCGTCAAATTCCTTTAATTCTTTTTCCAGACGTTCCTTGTATTCAGCCAGATGGGCATCTTCAGTGTGGGACACCGTTTCGGTCCGAACCCCTGCGGACCAATGGCGAAGCAGAAAATATATCGCGATTGCCATGAAGGCGACGAATACGAACGGCAAAAACCACAGCATCAGGTTAAATCCCTTTTTGCTGGGTTTGGCCATGATCCGTTCTCCGTACTTGCTTACAAAGTATTGTAATATCTCTTCTTTGGTTTCGCCCTGGCTCAGCTTTTTTAGGATCAAATTCCGCATTTGAATACTGGTACCGCTATTTGATTGCGCAATCGTCTGACCAGAACAGATAGGACACATGATGACCTCGTAGAGTTCTCTGGCTGTCTTTTCCAGCTCTTCTTCCGCATGAAGATTGGCGATAACCGGCAGGTTCGGAAAAAGCAGAATCAAAAGCATCAGCCCGGCAACGATGAATTTGCACTTCATAGTTTCACATCCATTTTATTTTAACAATCCGCCTTTGGTTAGCCAATAGTGCACCTGGTAGGATCCGGATATCAGAATGAGGGCGCCTGCAACTCTCCCCATATAGGGTAGGAGTCGGTGAACGTAGGTGGTCAGCCCTCCTTTGAAGAGAGCAAAACTCAAGGCCAGTATGGTCAGCACGGATCCCATACCCAGTGAGTAACTGATGAATTGAAAAATGCCGTTTGAAAAGCCCTTGGACTTGATGACACTTCCGACCACCACCAGAAATACGGGGAGCGTACAGCCCAAAGAGGCCATCCCGTACCCGATGCCAAAAAGAAAGTAAGTCCTGAACCCCTGGGATTCCGGATTGCCGATCAGGTTCGCAAGGCGGCCGGGAATCGAAGTATATATTGATTTTCCCGCCAGCAGAAATAGACCGAGGCAGACCAGGACAGTTCCGACGAACAAACCGAGCCAAGGGAGGTACTGCATGAGAATATACCCCCCGGCCCAGATGATCCCCCCGACAAATGAAAAAAGGACCGTAAATCCGAGGGTCACCGCTATCCCGATAAGCAGCGCTTTACCCCCTTTGCGTAATAGATGGATAGAAGCAGGGCCGTCATCACGGCCGCCTAGATAAAGGGATAGATACGCCGGCAACAGGGAAAAACCGCACGGATTAACCGTTGATACCATCCCTGCGCCGAAAGAATACCCAAAGGGGAGCAAAACGGCTAGCGCATTCATCCAGTTGGCCAGAAAGATTTGTAATTCATTCATTCCATGATTTCCCGGATTGAACTGATCAGCACTTTTTCCCCTATGGCGCCAACCCAGCGGCGTACGATCTCTCCTTTTCGGGAAATGAAAAAAGTAACCGGAAGTCCTGAAACCCCATAATCGATGCTGACCTCTCCGGTCGGGTCGGGTGCGTTAGGATAGGTGATATCGAATTCCCGGATATAATTCAGGGCATCTTCCTCTTTATCCTGGATATCCACCCCAATAAAAATCACACCCCTATCCTTATAGGCGCGCCATGTTCTCTCTAAAAGCGGCGCTTCAATCCTGCAGGGGGGGCACCAGGATGCCCAGAAGTTTATGACAATCGGCTTGCCCTTCAGGCCGGCCAGGGAAATAGTGTTCCCCTTGAAGGTCGTCAGGGTGAAGTCAGGCGCCGGCCGATTTACCATGGTGATGCCGCTCAACCCGGTTATCGGTTCCTTGTTCAGCATGCCCCATACCAGAAGCCCTAAAAAGCCGATAAAGACCATGGCGGCAATTGCAAACATTAATTTTTTATAAATTCTTTTCGATTCCATAAATCTGTTAAAACCTCATATGGTGTCACAGAAAGGGCCAATCCAGAGGATTTACAACCAGGAAAAACCGAGCGGGTGCTCCGGAAACCGGAATCCTCTCCGGTCTCCAACGGTACAAAGACCCATAGAGTACTTCGGAAATTTTTTCACCGACGATTTGTATATGAAAATAATGAAAAGGGAAAGCAAAAAAAACATTCTTTTATTACCTTTGCGAGCCGAACAGATTGCAACCAAGGATTTAGTGTTCATTTTTTGAACATTCGCAAGCGGACAAATTTCGAAATCCATTCTAGAATTTTTTCTCACCGATCTTACCCACAAACAGACGAAGGACGAATACAATTTTTTAAAAAAATAATTGGGCCGGAAAGCGTTGATTGAAACTCGTTATTGATGTGGCGGAGCTTCCGGTTTATGTCCCTTGACTTTTGACACAAAGACCGTCTATGATGATTCGAGTTTCACACCTCCAATTCAGCGGCGTGTTGCATCCTGCATCAGGCTCGCGATGGAAAGGTTTGTCCGAAACGTGCAGAAACTCCGACGATTACCGATTTTCCGTATAAATTGGTCTGCGTTTTGTTGTATATGGCGGTTGCTTTACTTGGAGGATTAATATGGATGAAGTTGATATTGATACTGAGGATGAAAAAAAATCTTCACATCAAAATAAAAAATTTTTAAACCCAACCCCGATGCTTGACGAGTTGGAAAAAGGTCCCTGGCCCAGTTTTATAACCGGCATCAAAGAATTGGCTGAGCGGACCAAAAAACCGATGCTCAGGGGCGTAATGGATCAGCTCGAGTATTCCTACCAAACCCGGATGGGATACTGGAAGGGCGGTCTGGTCATGGTACGTGGATATGGATGTGGAATCATCAGCCGCCGCACCATGATCAAAGATAAAATTCCGGAGGCCGCAGAGTTCCACACATTCCGGGTTCAACCTGCTCCGGCCTTACACTACAACACAAAAATGTTAAGGGATCTTTGCGATACATGGGAAAAATACGGTTCCGGCTTGATCACCCTCCATGGCCAGACGGGGGATATCATGCTTCAGGGAATTGAGGAGAGCAAAATTCAGGAATGTTTTGACGAGATCAACCAGGCGGGATGGGATCTTGGCGGAGCCGGTCCGGCCATGCGCACAGGTGTTTCTTGCGTAGGACCCGCCCGGTGTGAGCACGCATGCTATGATACATTGAAGTTACACTATAGGGTTTTGAAATATTTTGTAGAAGATGTTCATCGTCCTCAATATCTCTACAAATTTAAATTTAAGTTCTCCGGTTGCCCCAATGACTGCAGCAATTCCATTTTTCGTTCTGACTTGGCCGTTATCGGGATGTGGCGGGATTCCATCCAGATGGACACCCCGGAAGTGCTGGATTGGATTGAGAAAAACGGCGCCGATTCCCTGGTGAATAACGTGATTAATCGTTGCCCAACCAGAGCCATATCGCTCGAACACGGTGAAATGGTTATTGATAATAAAAACTGTGTCCGTTGCATGCATTGCCTGAACGTGATGCCTCGGGCGCTGTCACCTGGAAGGGAACGGGGGGTGAGTGTATTGCTTGGCGGGAAAAATACTCTAAAAGTAGGCGCCATGGGTGCGACAATGATCGTCCCTTTTTTCAAAATGGAGACCGACGAAGATGTCGATAAATTTATAGAATTGTGTGAAAGAATTATTGATTGTTGGAATGACAATGGATTCGAAAAGGAGCGTATCGGCGAAACCATCGAGCGGATTGGGCTGAAACAGTTTTTGGACGGGGTCGGTTTGGAAGCCTCAGTCGATATGGTCGCCAAACCGCGGAGCAATCCCTATTATAAATCTGAATACTAGGCTACTAATTCTCTCAGTATCATAAAGATAGGAAAAGAACATGAATACCGAAAGAACATGGAAAACTATTGAATCAGGTCCCCACGACTATCAGGAAGCCCTTCATCCGGTGGTGAAAAAAAATTATGGAAAATGGAAATACCATGAACTCCCCAAGCCAGGGATATTAAAGCATGTCGCAGAAAGCGGGGATACTCTTTTCACGGTCAGGGCCGGCACACCCCGGCAGGATTCGGTGGATTTGATCCGGCGACTTTGCGATATCGCTGATAAGTATGCCGACGGTTATCTCCGATTTACGGTCCGTAACAATGTGGAGTTCATGACACCGGATGAAGAGAACGTGGAACTAATAGTCAAGGAACTGGAGGCAATGGGGCTGCCGGTCGGAGGCGCCGGACCCTGCGTCTCATCAGTGGCACATACTCAAGGGTGGCTGCACTGTGATATTCCGGCCACCGATGGGTCCGGTGTGGTCAAGTCCATAATGGACAGTTTATATGATGACTTTAAAAACTGGCGGATGCCGAGCAAGGTGAGGCTTTCTACCTCATGTTGCGCCATTAACTGTGGGGGGCAGGCGGATATCGCCATTGTAATCAAGCACACCCGCCCACCCCGCGTCAACCACGAGATCATTGCAAATATCTGTGAATTGCCGAAGGCGGTTGCTTGTTGTCCCGTGGCAGCAATCCGGCCAACGGTGGTTAACAATAAGCGATCAGTAATGGTCGACCATAAAAAATGCATGTATTGCGGCGCCTGTTTTGGAGCCTGCCCAGCAATAGAGATCAATCATCCCGAACACTCTAAACTTGGTATTTGGGTTGGTGGAAAAAACTCCAATGCACGTTCCAAACCCTCGCTAGGGAGCCTGGTGGCCCATAACCTGCCCAATAACCCGCCGCGGTGGCCGGAGGTCAATGAGGTGATCAGGAAAATTTTAACCGCCTTCAAGAAGGAAGGCCGCCCCTGGGAGCGATTGGGAGAATGGATCGATCGGGTGGGCTGGAAGCACTTTTTTGAAGAAACCGACTTAATCTTTGAAAAGGATATGATCGATAGCTATCGTCATGCCAGAACCACCTTTAACCAGTCGGCGCATGTTCGTTTTTAAGGATTGACCAAAAATAAGTTTCTGCTTTTTTGAACCTTCGAGATGGAACAGATCTATGAGTATCAAATTTACGGAATCCAATCCTATCCTTGACTCAGCGTTAACATATCAATTTCCAGAATACTGCGAGGAGCAAGGGACAGACAAGGTCGTTGCTTTCGGAAACCAAAGCAATAAATGTCCCATCTATGTGCTACAGGTCCCACCCTGTACAGTGGGGTGTCCGGCCGGTAACGACATCCGCTCCTGGCTGACCATTGTGCAAAAAACCGATCTGAAGAAACGCAGCTGGGAGGAGTCATACGAACTGGCCTGGCGGGAAGCAAGCAAGACCACTCCGTTTCCTGCGGTCTGCGGTCGTATTTGTCCGTATCCGTGCGAGACCAAATGCAACCGAGGCAAGAAGGAGGATGGCGCAGTCAATATTAACGCCTTTGAGCGCTGGATCGGCGACTATGGCATCGCTCACGGGTTGCAGCATGAGAAGCTGACGGAAGAGGTCATGGACAAAAAAGTGGCTGTAATCGGTGCAGGCCCGGCCGGTTTGAGCTGCGCATTCCAGTTAGCGCGACGCGGCTACCCCGTGACTGTATTCGAAGCTTTTTCCAGGCCAGGCGGTATGCTTCGCTATGGTATCCCGCCCTACCGGCTCCCGCGCAATATACTAGATGCAGAAATCAAAGCCATCACCCGGATGGGTGTCGAGATCCTGTGCAATACGGTTATCGGTAAAGATAAAAGCCTCGATGACCTGAAAGCCGAATTTGACGCTATATTCATCGGCATTGGTGCCCATGAAGGAATCAAACTGAGGATCGAGAGCGAGGACGCTTCAAATGTCATCAGTGGGGTAACGTTCCTTAACATGATCAACTCCGGTGAGACCGTGCATGTGGGGGATGATGTGGTTGTCATCGGCGGTGGTGACAGCGCCATTGACGCTGCGCGTGTCGCCCGACGTCTCGGTGCAAAGGTCACCATTCTATACCGCAGAACGCGTACGGAAATGCCGGCCATCGAGCAGGAAATTGAAGAAGCACTGGCCGAAGACATTGACATTCAGTACCTGATCACTCCGATCGACATCCGGACCGAGGACGGCAACGCTGTTGCCGTGGAGTGCCTAAGAATGGAACTGGGAGATCGGGACGACAGCGGCCGGCGAAGACCGGTCCCGATTTCGGGATCTAATTTTGAGGTGCGGTGCACCACCCTGATTCCCGCCATCGGCCAGCGCCCCGTATGGAAGGAGGTCAAGCGCTATGTTAGCAAAAACGACTGGCTTATACCGAACGAAAACTGGTCGGTAGATGATGGTATCTACGCTGGCGGCGACGTTGTCAACATGGGCCTGGTGACCACGGCCATCGGCCACGGGCGAAAGGCTGCCGAACGGATGGATGCGCAGCTCAAAGGCCAGCGTTTCCATCCGTCCGATGAATTGCGGATCGTGACCCCTGAAATAATGCACCTTGAATATTACGAGACGTTAAAGCGCAACGAGAGAAAATGGGTGCCGGTGGCGGAACGCTTGAGCGGCGGCCTTGCTCTGGAAGTCGACCTAGGCATAACCGAAGAGCAGTTCCGCGACGAGGCCATGAGATGCATGAGTTGCGGAGTTTGTGTTGAATGCAATCAGTGCTTGATATTCTGTCCCCAGCTAGCCATCTCGGCATTCCCAGAAAATCCAATCGGCGAGGTAATGTACACACATTATAGCCAATGCGCCGGTTGCCATATTTGCGCTCTGGTTTGTCCGTGCGGCTATATCCAAATGGGGATGGCAGATGGACTCTAATCATTATCAGGAGTGATATTCATGCATGAGGATTTAATTGGTCGAATTATGGAAGCCATCGACCGGTCGAAAAAATGGGCAGAAAAAGGATGGAAGGTCACTTTTGGAAGAAGAGAGGTTGAAGTTTCTTCATTGCATCAAGCGCAAAGCCTTCCCCAGAACGTTGTGTGTCGCGAAGAGGCAGTGAATTATTGGACCAATGTTGACCAAACGGGAAAGGAAGCTGCCGGCTATGGAAAGAAAGCAATAGCCGCTTTAAAAAGGAATGATCTCAAAGCCGCTGAAGATGCGATCTATTTTTCAAAATACCTTGAAAAAGCTTTTGTGGACTACACGCGAACATGGAAGCCGGTGCATGAAGCGGTAAAAAGAGAATTATTCAAATGAGAAAAAATGCCTGAAGAAATATACTCCTATGATGTAAGATGCCGAACATGCCATACCCTGTTCAAGGTGCAGCTTTTTGAGAGCCACGAAAAAAATCTGTTTCTGGCTGATAAAAAAGATTGGTATTGTGAGAAGTGTAAAAAAGAGTATTTCAGTAAACAGACAGAAAAACTCACAAGGGCGCAACAGGCCATTGGATTGCCCGAGCTTAAAGGTTCCCAGAAGATGGTTTCATGGGCGGTGAAGATCAGGGCAGAGCTGATGAACAAGGCCGATTACCTCAAAAAAAGCCTCAAGTTTGAAAATGATGATGAAAGGGAATTGTCAGGAAAGGCTTTTGAGAAGTTTTTCAAGGAATGGCAGGGAAAAACAGATGCAAAATGGTGGATTGACCGGCGGAAAATGAGTGTACAGGCTATTTCAAAAAGGGTAGAAGAAATATCTGAATCGATTGAAAAGAAATGATTCGGACTGATCGATGCGAGGAGGATTGAGCCCCTCTATTACTGAGATCTGCTTTATGACGGCCATTGAGCTAACCCGTCGCATCCGCGATAGGGATCTCTCCGTTCGGGAAATAATGGAGGCTCATTTGGCCCAGATCGAGCGTGTTAACCCCCGGGTGAACGCTGTAGTCACACTGCTGGCAGAGCGGGCCATGGACCACGCTGCTGCCGCCGATGAAGCCCTTGTGGGCGGCAAACAGATCGGTCTGTTGCATGGGCTTCCGGTGGCGCATAAGGACCTGCACCTGACCAAAGGTATCCGGACCACCTTCGGCTCCCCCATTTTCAAGGATTTCGTTCCGGACCAGGACGAGCTGATTGTTGAGCGCTTGAAGCAGGCCGGGGCGATCACCATCGGGAAGACGAACACGCCTGAGTTCGGACTCGGCTCGCAAACTTACAACGAGGTGTTCGGGGAAACACGCAATCCCTACGATACAACCAAGACCTGCGGCGGCAGCAGCGGTGGCGCAGCGGTCGCCTTGGCCTGCGGAATGCTTCCAATTGCAGATGGAAGCGATTTGGGCGGCTCACTCCGTAACCCGGCCAGCTTTTGCAATGTGGTGGGCTTTCGTCCTTCTTCCGGTAGAGTCCCGACATGGCCCAGCTTGGCGGGCTGGTTTCTATTAGGGGTGCAGGGTCCCATGGCCCGACCGGTTCAGGATACCGCGCTTATGCTGAGTGCGGTTGCCGGGCCCGACCCCGCGCTCACCCATCGCCATCAAAGAGCCGGGAAGCCTGTTCAGGCGCCCTCTGGCACGTGATTTCAAAGGGGTTCGGATTGCCTGGAGCCGTGATCTGGGAGATTTACCCGTCGATCCGCGTGTGACAACGGTTATTGACGGGCAACAAAATGTATTTGAGTCTTTGGGCTGCGTGATAGAGGATGGCCAACCGGCTTTCAGGGACGCGGATGAGGCATTTAAGGTATGGAGGGCCTGGCGCTTGGAGCTCGCCTTTGGCGAGCTGCTGAAGACTTCCCGGGATCAGATGAAGGACACCGCGATATGGAACATCGAGGAGGGTGTGAAGTTGAGCGGAACGCAGATCGGACGGGCGGAACGAAAGCGGACAGAACTGTATCACCGCGTACGGGAATTTATGGAAGCCTATGAATTCCTTATCCTCCCTGTGAGTCAACTGCCTCCCTTTGATATACGACAGCGCCATGTTGCTGAGATCAACGGTGTGAAAATGGATACCTATATCGACTGGATGAAATCTTGCTATTATATATCAGTCACCGGTCTCCCGGCTATTTCAGTACCGTGCGGTTTTACGTCCGAGGGCCTGCCGGTGGGTGTTCAGATCGTGGGGCGGCACCAGGACGATTGGGGTGTGCTGCAGTTGGCCTTCGCCTTTGAACAGGCCACCGGTTTTTGGAAACAAAGACCGAAAGTGTCGATATAAGACAATCACCATTGAGTCATGTCTTACAATGGGAAACCAAAAGCAAAAAATCTGCCTCTGCTCAATTTTAGTTGTTTTGTTCTGCGGCATAACGTCGGCAGATGCCAGAACATTCAAGATCGTAAGTTATAACCTGGAAAATCTTTTTGATCTAACCCGGGATGGAACAGAGTACCCCGAGTATATCCCGAATACCGACTATGGCTGGACAGAGGATATTGCAAATATTAAATACACCAATATGGCCAGAGTGATAAAGGATCTGGCGGGCGATGTTGTCGCTCTGCAGGAAATCGAATCGAAAAAAGCCCTCATCAACTTGCGCAACAGGTTGAAAGATTTCGGCGTAGATTACCCTTATCTTGAAATTGCGGACAATAAGGCCACGGTAGTAAAATGTGCAGTTTTATCGAAATTTCCAATTGTTGAGAAAAAAGAGATAGAAGTTGATGACATTGATAACGAAATCGCGAGAAATATTCTTAAAATAACGCTTGATATCGATGGTAATCATATCATCCTGCTGATCAATCACTGGAAATCGAAACGGGGTCCTGAAAGCATGAGGATCGCTTACGCAAAAAGACTCAGAAAAGAGATCGAAAAACTAAACAAAGGCGTTGATTTTATCCTGATCGGTGATTTTAATTCAAATTATAATGAATACAAAACCTTTCAAAATTCTGAAAAACTAAACGATAGTGGCGGTATCACCGGTATCAATCATATCCTAGGGACGATCCAAGGTACTGAAATGATAAATGAAGAGATGCTGGCAAATCAGACCGAAGGGGGGTATCTGTATAATTTATGGCTTGAAATCCGTAACACTCGGCGGTGGTCTTACAATTTTTTTGGCAAAAAGGGGAGTCCGGACAATATTATCGTATCCAAAGGCCTTTATGATGGCGAGGGGATTTCATATGAGGATAATTCGTTTGATAAGTTTCACCCATCCTATCTGTTCAAGAAAAGGGCGATCTATCGCTGGCAAAAGGCTAAAAAAGGCACCGGAAGGCACCTGGGGAAAGGGTACTCGGATCACCTGCCGATTTTTGCGTATTTTTCCACCAACCCTTTTCGTTTGAAAGCCGACGACACTAGTCCGGGTGATATCAACCCAATAGAGTTGAAAAAAATCGAATCGCCAAAAAGCTTGCTTGACCCAAATACCGCAAGCAGAGAAGAACTGATGTCTATCAGTGGAATCGGCCCTGTTCTTTCAGAACGAATCGTAGCTGGACGTCCCTACAGGACCGTGGATGGTTTGCTTAGAGTAAAAGGAATCGGCCCAAAAAGACTAAAAAAATTTCGCCCGTATTTTTTAATCAGATGAGCCGCTTTTTATCTTTGATCGCGGTATAAAAATGTTCTGTGTTATTCTTGATACGAATGTGATCAACCGTGGGGGATCTCATATTTCGATATCAGGGTGTTAACACGATCTTGCCGAATTGCTTGCCCTGCTCCATCATTGAATATGCCTCACGTCCTTCACTCAGCGGCATCACCCGATCGATAACCGGCTTGAGCTGATTTTCCCACAACAAAGCGGTTACATCCCGAAAATCCTGATGGGTTCCCATTGTACTTCCGATCAGACTGATCTGCTTAGCGAATATGTAACGGATGTCAATTTCAACTTCAGGTCCGCTGGTGTTGCCGACAATAACGATTCTTCCACCTCTTGCGACTGCACCCATGCTTGTATTCAGGGTGGCTTTGCCTACGTTGTCGACGACCACATCCACACCCCGCTTGGATGTCAGTCGATAAATTTCACGGCCCCAATCGACTTGAGTACGATCCAGCACCACGTCTACTCCCAGTTCCCTGGATTTTTCAGCTTTTTCTTTGTTTCCTGCCACCGCATATACCGTTGCACCGGCCAGTTTGGCGATTTGAATAGCCATGCTGTTAACGCCGCCGCCGGTACCGACCATTAAAACGGTTTCACCGGCTCGAAGCTTTGCACGGTGCATAAGCATACGCCAGGCAGTAAGGCTGACCAGTAGCGGCGCGGCAGCGGTCGCAAATTCCAGAGAATCCGGCATAGCAAGCAGATTTTTCGCTGGAACAACTACATATTCTCCAGCCCCCCCCCCGGGTATGTTCGCCCAGGATGCGATATCCCGGGCTGACGGAGATTTCTCCGCGCCGGACGAACTCATCCTCAAGAGTTGTGATACCCGGGTCAACCACCACCCGCTGACCTTTCTGCCACCCGGAGACACCTTCACCGAGTTCGGCGATTTCTCCAGCAACATCCGCCCCACACCAGTGGGGCATTTCCAGATTGAGGCCGGGCCATCCTCGTCTGACCCAAATGTCAAGGCGATTAATGGCGCAGGCCGCTACCCGAATCAGAACTTCTTCGAACCCCGGTCGAGGCCTGGGCACTTCTCCATATTGGATGACGCTTAAATCTCCATGTTTTGTAAAATAAAGGGCTTTCATATTCGACCACCCCCTTAAAAAATGGCATCTGAAACCAAAGGCAACCCAATTTTAGGGTCGGTTTATGAAAAAAAGACCGGGATTTTTTTCAGCCCGGTCTTTTTAGACAAATTGTAAGTCGGATTTAACAACAGCAAGGATCGACGTAACGCCCACACGGATCGACGTAACAGCCGCAGTAATCGATGGGATAACAGCAACAGGGGTCAATCGTGGTGCAACATGCATTGTATCCTTTTTTATCCGAACTATCTGTTTTTGTAGATTTTTTATCGTCAATCATATGATCACCTCCTATAATTTCAAAAAAATAAATTTTAGCATCTATTTTCTGAAATATCTTGTACACCCGCTTAAAAACAGTAGGGTGTGTCGGGGCTCCATGTGAAATCATGGAGTTTCAAACAGAGAAGAACCCGCGTTGATCGATGGCTTACATGTCTATCAAATCGACCGGGAAAAACGCCTCCCTGCCTGAACGCTAAAATTAAGAATGATTTTCGAAATTTCAATCCCTCTATCTTTTTCCAGCTTTCGGATTTAAGGGTGGCTGCTTGAATGGACGAACATTTCCTGTCCCATTGAAAGCGGGATCGCAAGAGCCATCAATATGTTTTCTACCCATGAAGGGGATTTTTTAGACAATGCGTTTGATATAGAATGAAAATTCTTTTTCACTCTGTTCTGTCTTTACAATTTCATTCCCACTTGTTCGGGCCCAGGCCGGAAAGTCGTTCAGGGAGCCCGGATCGGTACTGATGGCTTGAAGGACCTGGCCCACTTCGATGTCATTGATCCCTCGGCTCACCTTGACTATCGGCATGGGGCAGGGCAAGCCTTTTAAATCCATAATTTTATCCGCTTTTATCTCTTCACTCATTTTTGCTCCTTTTTTGTAGGGATCCGTTTTTTGCCCTTCACCGAATCCTATTTCAGGGGTCTACATAAACAGTTGAACTTTGCTGTTTGCCGCTTCTTCTAAAAATTTTGCTACCCCGCAAAACTCAATGCCCGGATAATCGATCATCTCCTCGCGTTTGAACCCCATCAGATCCATAGTCATTTCACAAACATAAATCTTTACCCCCAACTCGCCGGCCATGGCGATCATCTCAGGCAAAGAAGCAACGTTTTTCTTTTTCATCCGCGATTTCATCATTGCGGTGCCCATGCCGCCCATATTAATTTTGGAAAGCTTAGTCTGATCGACTCCCTTTGGCAGCATGGCGCCAAACATATTGCCCATTAAATCCTTACCGCCGACATGTTTGTTCTTATCTCGCATCATGGGCGTGCCCCAGAATGTAAAAAACATGACCGCATCCATTCCCATGGCCACCGATCCGGTGGCAATGATAAATGAGGCCAAAGCCTTGTCCAGATCACCGCTGAAGACAATCATGGAAATTTTGTTTTCCGGTGCTTTTTTCTCAAGCGCGCTAACCTGAGCTTTCAATTCTTCTATCTGTTTTTCAATATTTTCCAATTCCATTGTGATCCTCCGATAGTTAATATTATGAACTTTATTTTAAAAAAATAAAAAACCTTCCTGCCTATGCCATTAATTCTTTGACCGACTCCATTGAAGCTGCAAGAATATCTAGATTGGTCAACAGGATCTTTCTCTGTTCCGGTACCATATAAAGCAACACTTCATGATAGATATGATCCATAAATGCATTGATTTCATTATATTTTTTCTGCCCATACGCTGTAAGGCTCAGCAACTTAATCCGTGAATCCCCGGGGTCTTTGATCCGTTGGATCAGATTCTTTTGGATCAACCCCTGCATGATTTTCGATACCCGGCTTTTTACCACATTCATTTTTTCGGCAATCCGTTTGGGAGTGAGATACCGCGCTTCACCAAAAAGCATCAGGCATCGCATCTCTGCTTCCGGCAGTTCAAATTTTTCACTCTGATACTGCATTCGTTCCTGACAGCATTGGAAAAGTTTGGCGATGATATTTTGAAACTGGCGGAGTTGATTCTTCCCGATTTCCATGTGGGGATTTTTATTAAATTGATTCACACCATGAACTATATATAGCAATATAAATCTGTCAAGTTCTTTTTTGTAAAAAATTGTAAAAGAAAGGCATCTAGAGCATCTGAAAGTAAAAACTGTCGATCAAGAAAGACAGTTGGGAGCGGTGAATATTTTAAATATGTTTTTTATAAACGACTAGAATAAAGAAAACGTTGATATTCAAACATCTTAGCACATGCCTTAACTGCACGTTCCGGGGTGGGGAAAAAAATGCCCTTATATGGGCCTTCTTTCATCCGATAAACCGTTTGATCTTTTTCATCCGAAATCAAACTCACACCAAAAACCGGTTTTTTATGTTTTTCCATTAGTTTTATGATGTGAACGATATATGACTGTTCAAATTTCGAAAGCGCCTCATTCAACCTATCCAGAAAATCGGATGAGTAATCGGGATCCACCTTGAGAACCGACGCTGAAAGTCGTTTTAGAAAAATATTGCGACCTAAAATTCCTAGGTTGATAATTGCATCACAACCCTCCCATTTAACAAGCGCCTCGATGGCGGTCATCGGTATGGAAGGGTCCCTCTCCCCAACCAGGTCGACCGGGTTGGATCTGCTCCAATAGGGTGGAAGTATATGATCAAGATGTTCCACGATATCCGGTGTCAGCTCAGGGACCTCCAGTCCATATTCCGAACAGAGATCAGCTGTAATCACTCCCCATCCGCCGCCGAGTGTCATAACAGCAACGCGATTGCCTTTGGGTAAAGGTAGGGAGGAAAATGCGGCTGAAAGATCGAGCAGATCCATCGGTTGTTCAACCTGTACAATGCCGGCCTGTCGACAAACAGTATTAAAAATATCGGAATTTAGGGATAGCGCCCCGGTATGGCTTATGGCCGCGCGGGTTCCGGCGCGACTACGCCCTCCTTTCAAAAGAACGATCGGTTTCTTTTTCCCCACACGACGTGCGCTCTCAAAGAAACGTCGCCCGTTTCTAACACCTTCCAGATAGAGCATTACGGTTCGTGTTAATGCATCATTTTCGAAGGCATCCAGAAAGTCCTCTACGCTGATCATCGCTTCGTTTCCGGATCCGCAAAATCCCCGAATACCGATGCCCTGCTGTTCCGCAAAGGCAAGAAGCTGTGTCCCCATATTTCCAGATTGAGAAACAACAACTGTTGAGCCTGGTATCGGCCGCACATGACTTCCCGTGCAGTAAAGATGAATATGCGGGTTACATATCCCCATGGTATTCGGGCCCAATACCAATATTCCTGCATTCCGAGCTTCTTTGATGAGCTTCTCTTCCATCTTTTTCCCATTCTGACCGGTTTCCTTGAATCCCGAGGTAATGAGAAGCATGTTTTTGATCTTTTTCCTTTTGAACTGAGGGATCAGTTCTCCTACCGCGGATGCAGGTATTGTGACGACGGCCATATCGACATTGTCCGGAATTTCAACCACGGATTTGTACACGTGTTTACCTGCAATGGTCCCGCCCTTATGATTTACCAGATAGATTCCTCCTTCGAATCCACCGCTGGCGGTCAAGGTGAAAAGCATATGGCCCCATTTGCCCATTTGGGAAGAGGCGCCAACAAATGCAATCGATCTGGGATGGAAGAAATATCCCAATAATTTTGGATCAACAGGCGGTTGAAATTCATTCTTTTGTGCTGTTTTCATTTTTATTACCAACGCGTCAACGGCAATTAATGATCCATCGCTAGTTGCAATCAGCGGGTTGATATCGACTTCAGAGATGGATGGTACTTCAACACTGATTCTAGAGAGTCCCATCAGTGTCTGAATTATTTGGTGACGATTTACCGCTTTTTCACCCCTGAAATCATCAAGCAAAGACTTTGCTTTGATTTCATTTAACATTTCATTTGCTTCTGCTTCTGAAATCGGTGCCAACCGAAAGGTGATGTCTGAAAGAGCCTCGGTAAATATTCCTCCCAAACCGAACATGACGACCGGTCCAAACTGCTCGTCCTGAAACAGGCCTGCGACAAATTCACGCCTTCCTTCTATCTGGGGCTGAACTAGAAATCCCTCCAATTGGTTACCCGTTTTAGAAGCAATTGAACGCGCTGCATGGAGAACACTATCGGAATCTGCCAGGTGAAGGTGCACCAGTCCGCTTTCGGTTTTATGGGAAAGCCCTTGGCCCAAACCTTTAACCACCACCGGAAATCCGATTTTTATTGCGGTTTTCAATACATCATTTTCGGTAATGGCAACCGATTCATTGATGACCGGTATACCGTATTCTTTGAGGAATTGTTTCGACTCTTTTTCGTTGAGGATCGTTTTTTGCTGTATGATTTCCTTTTCCGAGCCGTCACTAGGGATCACTTTTTTCTCCTTTTACGATTTCAGGTATAGCTGATTATTCCCGGCCTTTCAGACAAGGTATGAAGGAAAGAGACATAACACAGTTTGTCAGAGGAGTAAAACAAACGGATTGAGCCGGCATTTAGAATGATCCGCTGTTTGTGTTTGAGGAGGAGATAAATAGGTTCGATGTTATGCTTTTTACTTTTCGTTACGGTTCAATCTTGACATGTAAAACTCATTTTTCTACTCTTTAACAAATATAAAAGGTAATTATCGTTTTCTTTTCATATAAACCCTAGAATATTTTCTTGCCATGAACCGACGTACCTTTCTCAAGATATCCGGTATGGGGAGTTTTTCATTTGCTGCAGGATGTACCGGTGAACCTGAAAAGACCCTCTTTTCCATGGCCCACACTCCGGATGACATGGTAACCGGCGAAGCCAACTGGTACGCCTCCACATGTCGGGAGTGCCCTGCAGGTTGCGGCATCCTTGCCAAAAACAGGGAAGGACGCGTAATCAAAATCGAGGGGAATCCGACTCATCCGATCAACAAGGGGAAACTCTGCATGCGGGGGCAAGCCGCCCTGCAGGGCATTTACAATCCTGACAGATTAAAAACGCCTTTGTTCAAAGGAAAAAATGGTTGGCAGCCGCTCTCCTTCCTAAAAGCCAAAACTATATTGAAAACCAAGGCCGATGAGGCGGCCCAAAAGGGATCGAATCGGGTGCGCATGTTGACAGAGACCGTCGGTGACAGCCTGATGGATCTGTCATCAACGATTTTGGAGAACCTAAAATCGCATGCCCCAATGGTGTATGAACCCTTTGCATATGAATCCTTAAAAGCGGCTAACGAAACGATGTTCGGCGTCAATGGCTTGATCTCCTATCGTATGGACAAAGCGGATATCCTGATTTCATTTGGCGCAGATTTTTTAGAAACCTGGTTGTCTCCGGTCGAATATGCCTGGAAGTTTAAAGCCATGCACTCGCTCAAAGAGGGTAATAAAAATCTGTTTTTCCATATCAGCCCCTATCAATCCTTGACCGGCGCAAACGCCGATCACTGGCTGGCATGCCATCCCGGCACTGAGGCTGTGGTGGCGCTCGGCCTGGTTAAAGAGGCCCTGGATATCGGCAAAGGCAATCATCTTCCTCGATCCTTTCGCGAATTATTAAACAAAGCCACCGCTCCTTTCACCCGGGAGCAAGTCCTTCAGCGCTCGGCAATTCCCCCGGCGCTCCATGAAAAACTGGTTGTCCGGCTTATGGGGGCACGAAACCCGCTGGTGCTCGGAACCGCCACCGGCGCATCTGATCTCAACGGAGTGCAAACCAATCTGGCGGCCAATATATTAAATCTTCTTCTCGATCCGGATCTGAGGTTGTTTGATTTTTACAACAGGTACAGAGTGGAAATGGCGGCAAAACATCATGACATTCTGGAATTTTTTAATGCCCTAAATTCGGGTAAGGCGGACCTGCTGCTGCTTAACAATGTAAATCCGGTATTTACCCTTCCTTCCGATAGCGGTGTAAAGGAAGCACTTGAAAACAGCGATCTCTTCGTGGTGAGTTTCAGCAATTTCATGGATGAAACCTCTGAGGCGGCTGATCTTATCCTACCGGTCCGAATGCCACTTGAAACCTGGGATGAATATGGTGGTCTTAAGCCGGTTGTATCGACCTTGCAGCCGGCCATGGGTAAACTGACCCATGCACCGCATCTCGGAGATGTTCTTCTTTATATCGGTTTTGAAAATGGTCAACCGACAGACAATTACAAAGCCTATCTTATTTCCAGACTCGCAAAAGATCGCGGCATTACTGATGAAGCCCAATGGGTACAGATGCTTCAACACGGCGGGAAATTCGACCCATCCGTCAATCCTGTCAAAACGCCCAAACAATTCAAGTTGAAAAAGCTTGAATCTATACTGACCAAAAAATCCAAACCGCCGAAATCGAGTCTTGTCTTTGCCGCAGCACCATCCATCCGGTTTTTTGACGGAAGGGGAGCCAACAGGCCCTGGCTGTGCGAAATTCCGGATCCCCTGTCCCGGATTGCCTGGCAAACACCGGCCATCATTCATCCCACGACGGCTCGAGAAAACAGCATTGCCCGGGAAGATATCATCCGGATTCAAACCAAATCCGGCGCGCTGGAAGCCCCGGTATACCTAACCGAACTGGTAACACCCGGTCTGGTGGTGATGGGCATCGGTCAAGGCCACCCTTCATACGGCAGATATGCGATGGGGACAGGTAGCAATCCCTTCAAACTTCTCAACGCTAAACCCGATCCGGATTCCGGTGGCGCCAGCCATACCATCGATCAGGTTTTTATTAAAAAAACCGGCCGTACACTGAGACTGGCACACACGGATGGCAGCCGGACCCAACATGGGAGAACATACGCCCTTTCCATCACTTTGGCAGATTTAAACCAACCCAAACAGCCCCAAAAGCATGGCCTGACCATGGACGATTTTCCTTTAACACTGCCTTTACGCGAAGGATACGATCCCAAACGTGATTTCTATCCGCCCCATGACCATGAGAATTACCGCTGGGGCATGGTGGTGGATCTGGACAAATGCATCGGTTGCGGGGCGTGTTCTGTCGCCTGCTACGCTGAAAACAATATCGGCATTGTCGGAGTGGATCGGATCATCGAAGGCCGGGAAATGGCCTGGCTCAGCATCGAACGCTTCCGAGATCCCGATCAGATGGGAAACATCACGTTTTTGCCCATGCTCTGCCAGCACTGTGACAACGCTCCCTGCGGACCGGTTTGCCCGGGGTATGCATCCCACCATTCAAAAGAGGGGCTAAACAATCAAATATATAACCGCTGCATCGGAACCCGCTTTTGTGCCCAGAACTGCCCATACAAGGTGCGCCGATTCAACTGGTTTGAATGGAAGTGGCCCGAGCCGATGAATCTGCAGCTGAACCCGAACGTCACCGTACGCAGCAAAGGGGTTATGGAAAAATGTTCCTTCTGTATCCAGCGGATAAAGACCGCCCATGACACAGCAAAAAATGAAAAACGAATGATCCGGGATGGGGAAGTTAAACCGGCCTGTGTACAGACCTGCCCTACGGATGCCCTGGTCTTTGGCAGCCTGAAGGACAAGAAAAGCCGAGTAAGAAAACTTGTTGATGATCCGCGGGCATACCAGGTCATGGGATATTTGAACACCAAACCTGCGGTGATATATCTGAAAAAAGTTATTCATGAAGTCTAACCCGGATAAACCGGAAAAGTTTAAAGTGATCTAAAGTGTGAAGTGATCTAAAGTTTCGGAACAACCTTCGGTTTGGTCGATTTTAGATATATAAAATAGACAGAATACCTTGAATTCAGGCACTTTAGTTCACTTTAGTCACTTTAAACTATTTGTTTGGAAGGATTGGAACGGATAGATAGGTTATGACGCAACTCACTTACGATCAAATCGATCAAACCATTCTGGACTCGTTAAATCCGCCGAAAAAGGGCTATTGGGGTATTGTTGCCGTCCTGCTTCTGGGCGTGCTCATCGGTGCGGCCTCCTGGGTTTATCAAATTTTTATCGGAATCGGTGTGGGCGGCCAGAACAACCCGGTGGCCTGGGGCACCTATCTGATCAATTTCGTATTTTGGGTCGGTATCGCCCACTCAGGAACCCTCATTTCAGCCATTTTGCACCTGTTCAGGGCTGGATGGCGCAATCCGATTGCCCGGGCTGCCGAAACCATGACGGTTTTTGCCGTATGCATCGCAGGGCTGTTCCCCTTTATCCATCTGGGCCGTGTCTGGTTGGTCCATTACATGTTACCGATTCCAACCCAGAGACTTCTTTGGCCCAATTTCATGTCGCCGCTGATGTTTGACGTCATCGCCATCAGCACCTATCTGATCGTCAGTTCGCTTTTTTGGTACACCGGATTATTGCCGGATTTGGCCTTGGTGAGAGATCGTTCCACCGGAACCCGTCATAAAATTTTTAAATTTCTTTCCATGGGCTGGACCGGAGCCCACGAGCAATGGCGTCATTACTCCCGCGGCTATCTGTTCTTCGCAGCCCTGGCCACTCCTTTGGTCATATCTGTCCACAGCGTGGTTTCATGGGATTTTGCCTTGGGTATTACGCCGGGCTGGCATACCACCATCTTTGCGCCCTACTTTGTCGCCGGTGCGATTCACTCGGGTTTAGCCATGGTGATGATCCTGATGATTCCGTTGCGAAAAATATTCAACTACCAAAAAATTATTACTCAAGATGTTCTGGAAAATGTGGCCAAAACCATCGTTTTCACCGGCCTGATCGTCGGGTTTGCCTACGCGACGGAGTATTTTATTGCCTGGTACAGCCAAAACATAGTGGAAATGGAATCTTTCCGCTGGCGTGCCACAGGAGAATACCGGTGGGAATTTTTTATCATGGTGCTTTTCAACACGATGTTCCCCATGCTCTTTATATTTAAGAAGATTCGGAGGACAACTCCATTGCTGTTTGGGATTTGCCTGCTGGTTAACGTCGGTATGTGGTTTGAACGGTTTGTGATTATCGTCGGCAGTGTGGCCCACGGATTTTCGCCCTACGCCTGGGGATTATATGCACCAACCCTGGTCGAATACAGCATTATGCTCGGCAGTTTTTGTCTGTTTTTCCTTCTGTTTATTCTCTTCGTCAAGCATCTGCCGTCAATTTCCATGACCGAAATGAAAGAGACGATCGAAAAAGGAGCATTAGACTACGGTGCCTGAACGTTACCTTATGGGGCTCTTTACCAATGAAGACCAGGTCGTTTGTACAGTTGGTGCGCTGAAAAAATCTGTCTATCAATTTCACCGGGTAAACAGCCCCTTTCTCAGCCATAAAATTATGGCTGCTTTGAAATTAAAAAAGAGCGCTGTCGGCTGGTTCACCCTGGCCGGGGGTGTCATCGGCTTTTTTGCAGGCTTTTTCCTTGCTATTTACACATCGGTTCAATGGAATTTGATTGTCGGTGGAAAGCCAATCGTTGCCCTTATTCCATTTATAATTGTCGGGTTTGAAGCCACCATTTTATTTGCTGTATTCGGCAATGTCATCGGGCTTCTGACACTGGCCCGCATTCCGAGCGATAAATGGTTGAAGAATTATGATCCCCGTTGCTCGGGTAAACATTTTGGTGTTTTGGCTTCCTGCAAACCGGGGCAGGTTGATGGACTGAAAGACTTTTTTCAAAAGCAGGGAGGAGAGATTAGGGAATTTGACGATAAACGCCAGGCAACGCCTCCGAGCCGCCAAGGTTAATTAACAAGGCTTACCGATATGAAGGAAATCAATACACAGAAGTCGTTTTTACAAAAACCGCTTCGATTTTGGATTGCTATCGCTTTTGTCCTTATTGGATTTGCAACGTTTATTTATGGAGTCCTTGGCCCACACCCTGAAAGGGCCTGGCAGGCGTATTTAATCAACTTTCTTTTATGGTCGGCAATGGCACAGGGAGCGGTGTTATTCTCGACGGTCATGCACCTGACCAAAGCGCGCTGGAGCGGTCCGCTTGCGGGCCTCTCGGAATCGTTTTCAGCGTTTTTCCCGCTATCTTTTGTATTTTTTTTGTTGTTGTTTCTGGGGAAAACCCACCTATTCCCTTGGTTAAATGAAGATTTGGGCGGCCAGGAAATCTGGCTCAACATCCCGTTTTTATTCTGGCGGGATTTTTTCGGCCTGTTGATTCTGTATGGGATCGGGTTCGGATATCTCAATCAGGCGTTGCAGCTTAAACTGGATCCAAATCAGCCACAGGTGGGTATCCGCAAATTGATCTGCAAAAGGTGGAAACAAAACGGCAACAATATAGAACGAATAAAAAACAGGATGACCATTTGGGGTGGTCTGTACATCCTGGCGTTTGCTCTGGTGTTATCCCTAATCGGGTACGATCTCATTATGAGCATGGATCCCCATTGGGTCTCCACCCTCTTTGGTGCTTATACTTTTGTCAAAGCGTTTTATATTGGCCTGGGCGCTTTGATCATTTTGGCATCGGTGTTTTATCTGCGATATGGTGAGGAAAGCGGTTTAACATCATCTCACTTTCATGATATCGGCAAATTGTTTTTTGCATTTTCTCTACTTTGGGCAGACTTTTTCTATGTACAACTGGTTGTTATCTGGTACGGTAATATCTCTGAAGAAGCCTATTATGTTATTGAACGCACGATGCTGGCGGATTGGAATTCGTTAGCCTGGACGGTTTTGATTCTATGTTTTGTCCTCCCGTTTATTGTTCTTTTAAATAAAAAAGTGAAGACGAAACCTATTTTTATGATCCCGATCTGTGTCGTAGTTATTATCGGAATCTGGCTTGAGCATCTGTTGCTTTTAGGACCGGCGTTGAGTCATAACTCTAATTCAATTTCCCTGGGGGTTTCAGATGGATTGATTTTTCTAGGTTTTTTTGGGGTGATGGCCATCGCAGTGACATATTTTCTCAGGCAATTTCCCGAACTTGTCAGGTATAAGGAGAAGAAGGTGGCCTGATGGGAAATATTCCCACCCTTAAAGATAAAAACGTTTTAACCGGAAATAAACAGCCGCTCTTTTTGGCAATCGCTTCGGTGGCTGCGGTCGCGGTGTTTATGTATTATTTTTATATCCCGCCAGGTACCGACATCGGGCCCGAACAGCCGATACCTTTCAGCCATCGGCTCCATGCCGGGGTTAAGGAAATTCAATGCCAGTTTTGTCATCCATATGTCAGCCGGTCGATTAGTCCGGGAATACCACCTGTGGAAAAATGTCTCTACTGCCATAATTTTATTATAACCAAACAGCCTCAGATCGTAAAAGTACACCGGTATTTTAACAACAAAACCCCGATACCATGGGTTAAAGTTAATTATCTGCCCGAGCACGTGTTGTTCAATCATCAGCGACATATCAAAAAGGAAATCGCCTGTCGGCAATGCCACGGTGCGGTTGAGACCATGGACCGGATCAAGGAAAAACAATTTGAGATGGGATTTTGCGTTGCATGCCATCGTGAGAAAAAGGCCAACCTCGATTGTTGGCTGGCATGTCACAGCTAAAGAGTCAAGTTTTGCACTTTGGATTTTACGAAGACTTGCCTCCGCATATAGTATAAATGATTAGGATACCACTAACAAATGACAAATGATGAATAGCTGATAAAATCGAGATGCAATAAAGGGGAGAATCGAAACTGTCAACTCCGGAAAAGAAATTATCTCCAAGCTATGCGACCGCCAAAGGCTTTTGTGTGACCGCAGCTTTTTGGTTGTTGATCGGCACTCTGTATGGACTCATCGGCGCAATCGAATTAGTGGCGCCGGATCTTCTGGGTAATATCGGATGGCTTGTTTTTGGCAGAATCAGGACCGTACACACCAATCTTGTTATTTTTGGTTTTGTAACCCCGGCACTGCTATCTGTCGGCCACTTTATTGTGCCGCGGTTGTTGCGAACGCAACTGTTTAGCGAGAAACTGGGCATATTCATCGTCTGTTTGTGGAATGTCATCGTGGCTGCGATTCTCATCACACTTTCCATCGGCTTAAGCCAGGGCAGAGAGTATGCGGAAGCGATATGGGAGATCGACATTTTGGTGGCAATCGCTTTTGCCCTCATGTTCATCAACATGATTATGACCATCCGGAACAGACAGGAACCGCTGCTTTATGTGTCGGTCTGGTACATCACCGCCGCGATCGTCTTGACCCTGATCGTATATGCCATCGGTAATGTAATCTGGGTTCCGGGCGCCGGCGCGTTGACGGGAATTCCCGATGCGGTTATCCTCTGGTTTTACGGACATAACGTACTGGGATTGCTGCTGACCCCTCTGGCAGTGGGCATCGCCTATTATGTCATACCCAGTGCCACTCGAACACCGCTTTACAGCCACACCCTTTCGCTGGCGGGTTTTTGGTCACTGCTGGTACTCTATTCCCACATCGGAACCCACCACCTCATCCAGGTTCCGGCGCCGACCTGGCTCAAAGTGGTTTCGATCGTTGGCAGTATCGGCATGGTCATTCCGGTGATGATTGTTCTGATTAATCTTTGGTATACCGTTAAAGGGAAGATGAAAGCCATTCACGAAAATATCGGCGCCAAATTTGTGTTCACCGGCACGGTCTTCTATTTATTGACCTGTATTCAAGGTCCGATCCAGTCTCTGCCGCAGGTTCAGCGGCTTACGCACTTCACCAACTGGGTGGTGGCCCATGCGCACATGGGGGTTCTTGGGTTTTCAGGGATGATCGCCATCGGCGGCATCTATTTTATATTACCCAAAATGACCGGTAGATCCATTTACAGCAAAACGTTAGCTGAATTCCAATATTGGATGATTCTCATCGGGCTCGTGGGCTTTATGGTGGTGCTGACCATCGCGGGGCTGGTTCAGGGAAACAGCTGGTTAAACGGCGAAACCATCTACCGAACCCTCCCGCAGCTCCATAATTACTACATTGTTAGGGCCGGATTGGGGGTTTTGATCGTCACCGGTGCAGTCGTGGGCCTGTACAATATGATTCGAAGCATATTTTTTAATTCAGGAGAAACCGCATGAATCTGAAAATGACGCCGACAGCCGTTGTTTTGGGCGGTATCGTTATTTTAGCGGTCATCGTATTCGGGGTGGTATATTGGCCGTGGGCCACAAAAATTGAGCAACCTTCGGCAATATTTCGACACCGCAGCGCTGAAGAAGAAAAGGGAAGACTGATTTATATCGCCAATGGCTGTGTTAATTGTCACACTCAATCCATCCGTCTGGTAGACTGGGGTCTGGGAGCCGAAAGAATTGCCCGGGCCGGCGACTATGTGGCAGACCGGCCTATTCTTTTGGGATCGATACGTACCGGACCGGATCTTTCCCAGGAAGGCGGGGAACATCCGGATGACTGGCATGTGGCGCATTTTATCAACCCCCGTTACACCCGGCCGAATTCCATCATGCCGGCATGGGAATTTCTTGGCAACGAAAAGATCCGGCTTCTGACACGTTATGTTCAAGGATTGGGTTTGAAGATGGCCGATCGCCGGATGGAAAGACAGAAATTCTGGAAGGAGAAATCGATTAAAGCTTATGAAGCCGGGCCTGAAAAAAACGTCCAGTGGCTTCATTCCCAGGTACCGGAAGGCTGGCGTAAGATCTCCAATCCATACCCGACGACTGAAGCCGGTCTTGCCAGGGGACATAAAATCTATCAGGATTTTTGCAACGGTTGTCACGGTCCCGTGGGAGACGGGATGGGGCCGGCACAACCCTGGATTTATCCGCCGCCGCTAAACTTTACCATCCTCAAAGGACGTGGCGCATCGGGTGGAATCCTTTACTATCAAATTATGAACGGCATCACCGGTACCGCCATGCCGTATTTCAAACGCGAGTTGGAGTCGCAGAAAATCTGGGAAGTCGGAGATTACATCGCTGTTAATTTTATCGATGAAAGCGATGCCGGCAAAGAACCCAAAGGGATTGATGCAGCATGGGAACCTTAATGGATTGCGGATTACGGAGTTTATGGCGGCGTTAGAGATAGTAGGTTCATATATAAAAAAAGGGGTTGAATAGCAAAAGGTTTTATTGAATTCTATGGTTTACTTCTTTTTCATCTTATTTCTTTTTTCCGGCCTGGTCTTTGGCGCCGTTGTATTTGTATGGGCACTGAAAACCGGTCAATTTAAGGACCAGCAAAGGGCCAGATATCTTGCGATAGACAACGATGAAGATAAGTCGTCTTAATGGGAGAAATTTACGATGGAATATTTTGAATTGCTGGGGTTTCAACATGTGGTACTTTCGCTCATTCCAGCTGTTATTTTTATTATTCTTTTTTACATCGCACTGTCCCGTACTCATTTTCATAGCAAAAATTCCGAGCGAAGAAAAACAACTGTGGTTCATGCTTATCCCGATGAACTCGAAGCAAAAAACGCTCCGTTTCCCCTTATATTGATTCTCATTATTGTTGGATTCCTGCTTTGGGCATTTTTCTATGTTCTAGGAACAGGTTTAACGGGAGTAAAAATATAATTGACTGACAAGAGATCACAAGAATCGGTTTTTCTCACATGGGTCTGCATTATAGTTCTGGCAGTCGGGTTTCTGATATTTAACTTTTTTGCTTATAACATTGTCGGAGACATGGGTCCACCAACCTGGAACTATGGAACCGTAAAAGACCTTCCCGCGGATTCACCATACGGCATTTACAAAAAGCTGCCCTACCCGCAACATGTGCAAGGCGCCAAGGGAGAATAGATGAAAAAAATTATTCTGATTTTCATTGCGGCAGCTGCGGTTATTTACTTGGGTTACAAAGCCCTGGTGTTTTACGATAATGAATTTCAAAGTGGACGTATGTGGGAAACCCCTGCCGTCAGGCCCTACGAGCAGCCGATGCTGATGATGGAAGCGGGGTTGGTTCCGCTTTCAGGAGGTGAGGAAAACTTTAAGGCCGTCAAGGCAGAGGCTTTGAAATCTCCTTTCCAAGGAAATGACACCGAAACTATCAAACAGGGCAAAACGGTTTACTCGACTTATTGCGCCCAGTGCCATGGGAAAAGGCACGATGGAAACGGCACTGTCGGCCAGAGCTTTTACCCTCTGCCCACCGATTTGAGAAGTGAGAAGGTCCAATCCAAATCCGACGGCGTTCTCTTTAAAGAAATCAGCTACGGCAAGTCGGGCGGTCGTCAGCCTGCCTTGGCTACCACGATATCAGTGATGGATCGTTGGCGGGTGATCGCCTATGTTAAATCCCTTGGCCTCCGGTAGCGATAGACTTAAGTTTCGCACCCCCAATCCATTGAAGCGTCACGCCCGGCCTATGTCGAAAGCCGGTCTTCGTAAAACCAACGGTGCGAAACTTGAGTAATAGAGCCTCACATTTCCCTTCTGATGCGTGCGATCTTTGTGACCTGCCTTTGCGCCATGGAAATATTACAGCCTCATTTTCCGAAAGGTCGTATTCATTTTGTTGCTTTGGATGTCGACAGGTCTTTAACATCCTGCTCGAATCGATGGATTCTGCTGATCCGAAATCATTCAAAGAAACCGATCTGTTCAAACAATGCCGTGAAAGGGGCATCATACCGGGATCAGAAACTGATTCAGCCTCGAAAGCGTTGGCCATTGAGCCACAAAGTTCATCATTGGTTGAAACGGCGCGGCCTGACGGAACGTTTACCGAATCATCGGAAGACATATTGAGCGTCAGCCTCAAGGTCGGAAACATGTGGTGTCCGTCCTGTGCCTGGCTGATAGAAGAAATTTTAAAAAAAACATCCGGCGTCATTGATTCATCCTGCAATTTTTTCACCGACCGGATTCATATCCATTTCAATCCGATTCAAACTTCTCCGGCCCAAATTATCCGGACCATAGGAAAATTAGGATATAATACAGCCGTCCCTGAAGACTCCCGCGATGCCGGACAAGGAAGAAAAGAATTCTTACGGTTCGCGATATCGGCCGTTTTGACCATGAATATCATGATGATGTCTTATGCCCTTTACTCCGGGTTTTTCACCGAGCTTACACAGAGTGCGGTTTACAAACTCTCCTTACCCGCATTTATTATGGCCACAATTGTACTGACCTATGGGGGCTTTGATTTTTTCAAAAAGGCCTGGTCCGGGCTGACCCATGCAGCCTTCAGTATGGAAACTCTGATTATCATTGGCTCTTTGAGTGCCTATCTTTACAGCTCCATAAATCTTTTTACAGGGAGTATTCACCTTTACTATGACACCGCATCCATGCTGATCACACTTGTACTTTTAGGGAAAACCCTGGAACGCCGGGCCAAAAGTCGCGTTATAGAGGGTCTGGAGCATTTTTTTTCATTGAAACCGACCAAAGTTAGAATCTGCACTGACCGGTTTCCTCAAGGTCGATATGTTGCCATTGAGCAACTGGCAAAAGGGGATCGATTTCATGTGGAAGAGAATGAAATCAGTCCCGCAGATGGCAGGATTGTTTCCGGTGGCGGCGCCGTAGATGAATCTTCACTAACCGGTGAGGCCTTGCCGATCATTAAAAAACCGGGCGACATATTGCAAAGCGGCAGCCGGATCATTAGCGGAGCCTTAAAAGTCAGGGCCGATAAAGTAGGGGATGATTCCACTCTGGGGCAGATGATGAATATAATCCAAAAAGCGCTAATGACAAAAGCGCCGCTTGAGGGCAAAACCGATACTATTTTGCAGTGGTTTGTTCCGGTTGTAATTGCGCTTTCTGCAGGTACCGCATTCATTTGTTTGCTGGCAGGCCTGACTGCGGAAGAATCCATGTTGCGGGCCATAACGGTTTTGGTTATTTCCTGCCCTTGTGCCCTAGGGCTTGCTATTCCTCTTGCCCGGGTCGCGGGCATTTCGATTGCAGGCGCAAAAGGAATTTTGGTGCGGGATTTTGCCGCTTTCGAACGGGCAGAAAAGATCAATGCCTTTGTTTTTGACAAGACCGGAACCGTTACCAAAGGCCAGTGGAATTTACTTGACATTATTCCTGTGGGTCCGATAACGGCCGATGAAGCGTTGGCCTTGGCGGTTGGTCTTGAAAGGGATGCCGACCATTTTATCGCCACGGAGATTCTGATACAGGCGCACAAAAAAAATATTGAACCTGTCATGGTTGAAGCGATTAAAATCGAAGCAAAAGGGATTACAGGTGAAGCTGAGGGCAAGAAAATTAAGATCGGCTCGGCAGATTTTCTGGCACAAGAACTTGAAGATACAGATTCATTGGAAAAAACAAGGCTTTTTAATGAACAAACCAAACACTCTTTGGTATATTTGGGAGTAGATGGAAAACTAGGGGCCGTATTTATATTTGGGGACCGCTTACGGGAAAAGATTTTGCCAACGGTTCAAGAATTAAAGGAACGGGGATACCGTCTTGTGCTTGTTTCTGGTGACGGCATTCAGATCACCCGGACCATTGGAGACAAAATCAAGATTCAAGAATCATATGGTGGAAAATTACCTCAAGAAAAGGCGGCCTTTGTCCGTGAATTGCAGAAACAGGGAGCCCGGGTGGCCATGGTAGGCGACGGTATAAACGATGCTCCGGCTCTGGTGGCGGCGGATCTTTCAATCGCGGTCCGCTCAGTCGGTCAGCTGTGCAAAGAGACAGCCGATATTACCATTATGCGAAGCGACCCGGTGCAAATTCTGGATTTTCTGAAAATGGCTGAAAAGGTGAATAAAAAGATCCACCAGAATCTCATATACGCTTTTATTTACAATATCCTCAGTATTCCAATTGCAATGAGCGGACTCCTCAGCCCCCTGGTTGCGGTCTGTGCGATGCTTTTCAGTAGTCTGAGCATCATTGGAAACACATTTCTGCTCATCAGAAAAATGACGTGATACCTTTCATGTCATGGCATGCATCGGCGTGGACCAAAAAAGAGAGGGCGTTCCCCGAGGTGGGTTGAAGCATATTTTTATTTGGGGCGGCTTATCGGTCACCAGTAACCGAATAAGCCGCCGCCTTTTTAAACAGCGTCCTTAAGTTTTTTCCCAGCCTTGAATTTTACCGCATTTGTCGCTTTAATTTTAATCGGCGCGCCTGTCTGAGGATTACGACCCTTTCGAGCCTTGCGACGGATTTTTGAAAAAGTGCCAAATCCGACAAGGGTCACTTTTCCGCTTTTTTTCTTCAGCGCCTTTGTTACCCCCGCCATAAAAGAGTCCAATGCCTTACCTGCCGCTGCTTTACTGATCCCGGCATCTTTTGCCATGGCCGCTATCAATTCTGCTTTTGTCATTTTCTCCTCCTCTTTTGTCTACAGGTTAATGTTATACAAGCCCAGTATTATTGTCTTTACAATGGCATATGACAGGATGTCAATACTATTATAGCTTTCCAAAGGGTTTCTGCTATTTTTAGATTTGCCTTTAAAAATAGGGTCAGGATAATTCAGACGTCATATTTAAAATTTTTTTGCAGCAATGACAAGCAGCTTCTGTACCGGTAGACTGAACCAGCAATTGATAAATTCTTCATTTTTTGCCCGGTTGTTTTTTTCATACCTCAACCGAATGGCCTCGAGGCGATTTGACTTAATTGTGGTAAAAGCAGGCTGCGGGTGGGTGGCAATTTCGGTAATTCGTTCCACCGTCTGTTCTTCCAGATGTTCGTTTTGGTGGACTTCATCCACCAGTCCAATTTCCAACGCCTTTTCCGTATCAATGAAATTCCCCCGGTAAAGCAGTTCGGTTGCGGATCGATCGCCGACGGTTTGCCTCAGTATGAGATCGGCCAAATAGGGGACCGGGAGACCCAGTTTGACTTCATTTAGCCCAAGGAGTTTTTTCTCAGCGGTTGCCAGGCGGTAATCACACGTGAGGGCCAGGATGGTTCCACCGGCGATGGCGTGACCAGCGATGGCGCACGCGGAGGGAAGGGGAAGGGTGAAGAGGTTGAACACAGCCTGATCGAAATCATACCAAAATTCAGTCATCGATGCCCGATCCAATTGTAACAACTCAGGAAGACTCAAACCGATACTAAAAAACCGGGTCCCCCCAGCAAAAATCATGCCTCTAAACTCATTCCTGATCTGCGTGCTTGCAATAGAAAGGTCTTTTACAAGTTCCGGACTGATGGCGTTGGTTACGCCATTGGTCAACCGTAAGATGGCAACTGCGCCTCTGTCTTCAATACTTATTTTTTTCATGATATCATCCTGCAACCGTTTGGTTTTTAAACACCGAGCGTATTCCCCGCCCCGTCTATAAGCGGGACGGCAGGGTCCTTCAATGCTTCTTTGTTAGAATATGAATACAAAAGGTCGCCCTGG
>DRHF01000177.1 GCA_011049715.1 Desulfobacterales bacterium | reverse complement strand
ATTCTGAGCTGCTTGAGAAAGATATGGATGGTACCAACCTCATCCTCATACATCAGGCGTTCGTAGCCTTCAACATCCGCACTGAAAATAGCAGTGAGTTTACGTTTAAAACCCTTTTCTGCCATAATAGCACCCCCTTTTTTAAGGTTTCAAACAAAGGAACTCAGGATATGGACTATTCAACGCAACGCAGAATCAGATGAGAAACCGGGTTCTATTCTGTATATGGAGAACCGCTTCAGGTCAGCTGGAATATGAGAATCAGAAATAGTTACTCATTTATACCCAAATCGATGGGCTTTGGTCAACCATAATTGAGGGTTTCGGCGGCTGGTGATATTATGAGAATATGTAAGTTATCGAAATAAATGAAATTATTGCAGATACCATATTGATATATCAGGTTTTCTAGAGGATGAAAAACTTAGGGATGTATGGAGCTATGTAACGCTGCCATAACCGGCCGAACGTAGTGAGGTCCAGCCCACGAAGTGGGCGATGGTTCATGGCCTTGTTAGATTTCATTTGCTTCTGCCCAGATATCTTCATAATCCCTTAGTTTGGCTGGAATAACATCTGGTGAAAGCGGCGCAAGATACGTTGGCTTTGCTTTCGCGGCATCTTTTAAGGATTGTCCTAATACCCAACAAACGTAGTTATCGATAAAAATAACACGATCATGCACGTCTCTGCTCTTTTTAACCTCAAGAACGGGGCCATACTGGCTTATGTATTTTTCCACAGCAGGTTTCAATTCATCTGCTTTTTTTGTTAGCAAAAGCCTAACTGAGACTTCTGGTTTTCTTGCAGTAAGATAATGGTCGAAAACAGAATCATCTAAATACGGATCAATTATAAATATTGATTTTTCTGCAGATGATATGACTTTGTTTAGAGCGCGAAAAATATCATAAACCTCACCGGCACCAAAAACTGTGCTGATACTGTCTGGAACTTGTAACTCAAGATCGGCTATCGCTCTCTGAATAATTCCAAAAATCTTAGCTACGTTATTGTCGCGAAGCAGATCTATTGGCACGTGATCCATGGCTAATTTGAATGAAATCGCCTCCAAAGTATTCCACCTAGCTACCAGCGCATGACCTTGCCCAAGCCAAATCATATGGTCTCTCGAGGTCGGGGAATACTGCTCAAAATCAGGGGTTCTTTCAAATAAGGCTCGTAACTGTGCTAATAAGACTTCCGGTTCCATGACCTTCCTTTAAATCTAACGCTGCTCTTCAGCGGGCGGCTTTTTGCAGTCCGCGTTTATTTGTCTTGTTAGCCGTTCTTTGTGCATATTAAGTACGGTGTAACTACAAAAGTTTTAATATCAGGAAGTGGGTATAATACTTTGCACAACATACGAACAGGGATTTGAATAAATCGTTGTAGAGCCGGTGAAATAATTTCTAGCGTTTCAAGGTTTGCTAAAAAGTACTCGTCTCTTGGCAATAGGGAGTAAGAAAACTCACCTGATTCCACTTCAAAAAAAACATTAACCGCCTCTTTTGAATTTGGTTCTTCGCCCCACTGACCAATTGATAGACTTCCCTCAACCCATACGTTACAAGGTCTTAACCCTGGTTCTAAATTAGGCTTAAATGATGGGTAATTTTCTATGCTTTTTGCAACAGCTTTTAGCATGGTTTTATTGGACGAACTATATTGCTTTGTTACTTGACTATGCAGTCCAGATTTTAGGAATGGAATCCCTGCCTGGGCTTTCATTCCCTCATTTTTTGACACAACCGTGTTTGGTGCAACACCGGTCTGTTCCTCATATTTCTCAGATAAAAACTCTACATCCAAATATAGTAGTTTGTCATATTCCATGCTTGGTACCTTTCTTTGATGGCTAACAATGTTTATATTGATCCGCACAAGACGCGGAACCCTGGTTTTCTGTCCGTATAAAACTCCTGTGCTTTGCCGATAGCTTAAACAATAAATCTATACGAATCAGAAAGCCGAGAGTTGGAATTCCCCAGGCGAAAACCAACCCTCGGAGAGGCCCTTTTGTTTCGACCAGAGCCCTGGGCGGGAATTGCACCCACCCAGAGGAGTAGCGACATTGGAGCTTGCCTCGGGTTTTGGCTTTACCGTTGCAGCCTGGGTACCAGCAAAACTTATACCCCGAAAGTCTTCGCATCACTTCCTACTCGTTCAACTCAGGAAATCCTTTCGTGCGGCCTTATCTCACTTGCCGGATTCCCCTTTCCTCTGGCCCGGCAGCCACCTCAAAAGTTGTTTCATGGTGACCACCTCCTTTCTGAGGATAATTTGCCTGCTCAAGTATGCAGGTGATAATGCAGGATCCATTCCCCAGTAGATGGATCCTGAACCATTAAACTTTTGCACAATTTTTTGTAGGATGGATCTGGATTCATTTCCTGAAAGAGCCCCTCCCATTGCTCCGTTTTTTCTTTGTATTCTAGATAAACCTCAATCTTTGATTTTCCTTTTATTTCACCTGATAGTCCACCCATATGATTCTTCGAATTATCGCACTTTTCAGTTGTAGATCCTATTTGTTGGCTGCAGCGTCAAATTTGGCCATCCCTTCAAAAAACACCTCATCATAGCGGGAATTGATCGTTTTGCCCGGCAAACACCAAGATATATCGTAGCAACAAATCCAACCTTTCGTAATTAATTGCCATGATGGAGGCGCCTAAACAGTTTTCAAATTATGCGTAGATTTTAATCAAGAAAAATGAGAAGCGCAACGTTAATCGATCATTTCGTGTTCCCTCTAATTTTTTCTTTTTACCCTGATTTCTTTTGTTCTTGGGGGGAATAGCAGGGGGAATGATTTTTTTTAATAAAACAAAGGGGCTTACGAATTCTCATAAACCCTTGATTTAATTATGGTAACTTGGGCTGGATTTGAACCAACGACCCTGGGGTTATGGAACCTGGATTATGAGCTATGAACACATTCTTGAGCCGGTCCGCCGTCTTCGATATGCATGGAAAACGATTCGTCCAAAAGATGTGAAACTGCAAGAGCTCAAAATAGGAGAAACTTTTTTGCTCGATACAGTTGCTCATCAGGACCGTGAGGAATCGCTATCGAATTGAAGAATCCTGTAATCCGTTGGAGCACCACTGTCGGGTTTTAATCTAATAATCCGGACGATCATTGATCACAACCCAATGCCCTATGATCCATTGACCGTAACGGTTATAATGACCCGGATTCCAAACCCTCTTATAAAAGTGCGGCGCATATCTTTTTCTCATCCTCCAGTATCCGCGATGACCGTAGCGCCTGTTGCCGCGATAACCATAACCCGGTCCATGGCGCCAGGGAGAGCGATAACCGTAATGCCTTCTATGACGCCGGGGAGAGCGATTGCCGTAACCCGGTCCGTGCCGCCGAGAATACTTGCGGGATGCATATTGCTTTTGATGCTGTATGACCTCATTTCCCACAATGGCGCCCCCGATCCCGATAGCAACGCCTTCGGATTCGGAACCATTGGCACTCCTTGCTTGAGCTTCTGAGGACAAAACCGAGAGGGAGAATACGAATATAATTATAAAAATGAAAAGCAAATTTCTGTTCATTTTTTTATCTCCTATTTTAGGTGTCTATATTATCAGACACCATTTTTTAGCAAAAACTCAATTCGAAAATTGAATATATACATTAGGAGATACTCAATTCCAGTTCAATCGTTTGGGAGGTTTTTTTGATCCTTATTTTTCCTGAGTTCTTTTAAATGTGATTCCGGTACACCTAAAAAATAAAGCAATCCAAAGATATTATCATTATTAATAATGCCATCACTATATTTTTTTAAAATTTCTTTCGGGCTAAAAGCGATCGCGAGTCCCGCATTTTCCAACATGAACCGGTCATTGGCACCATCGCCGACGGCAACGATCTGATCTACGGAAATATTTTCAAGTTCTGCGATCTCTTTAATGATCTCGCCTTTTTTTTCCGCATCGATGATATCACCCTTTATTTCCCCTGTGATTTCACCATCTCTGATGACCAGTTCGTTTGTATATACATAATCAAGATGAAGGCGTTTTTTGAGATAGTTTGTAAAAAAGGAGAATCCACCGGAAATCACCGCGACCTTATAACCCATGAAATGAAGCATCGAGATTAGCTCCTCCGTTCCCGGTGTTAATCGGATTGTTTTTGACAACAATTCGAGCTGTTCAGCAGGTAACCCCTTAAGAAGACGCACCCGTTCCTTAATCGCCTGCTTAAAATCAAGCTCGCCCTTCATCGCCCTGTCAGTCATTTCTTTGACGCGTTCACTCACCTTGGCCATTTTGCTCAACTCATCGATCACTTCTGATTGTATAAGGGTGCTATCGCAATCAAACACCACCACTTTTTTCGGTTTTTGGAATATATCATCACCGCGCAAAGAAACATCTAACCCTGTTTTATCGGCAAATTCATACAGAATTTCTCTAAACGCAGACATATCGTTTAAATCTGAAGTATCCAGAGCAATTTCCATCGCAATATAATCACCCCGTGCTATCATTTTAATAGATTCTATGTTTATACTATTTTCGAAAAATATTCCTGCAAGCCTTGCAACTATTCCGGTTTGGTCTCCGCCCATTACGGTCAACAACATAATTTCTTTATCTGATTTTCGCCGACCTTCTTCATAAGGTTCAGCCCGGAGTCCAAGATTAAAATTCGAACTTATCGGGTCAAGTTTTACAAGCATCTCTTCATAGCTGCTCTTTGAGGTGCTTAAATCAACCACGAGAAACAGCATAAAATGCCCACGAACCGCCCGTGCCTCAACATCTACGATATTTATTCCCAACTTTGCCAGTACATTGGTTGCGGAATGAACCAATCCAGGCTGATCTTTTCCGACTGCCGAAATAACATAAAGCGAGTTCATTTGTGCTCCAGATTGTCGTGTGAATTTAGGTCCAGTTTAAAAAACATTCCATGCATCCCCACCCGGTTGGGCGGAAGTTTTGTTTAATCTAACTCAAATTTCGCACCCTCCATAGGGCACGGTATCGCATCTGGTGTGGGGTAAAAAGAAATTTTTTGGAAAAACAATGAGGCAACCGTTGTGAAACGAAATCCAGAAGGCAATTTCCAAGCACAGGCACGCGGCGATTTGGATTTTTATGTAATATCAGTTGCTTCTGGAATGCTAACTTTTAAAAAGTTTTGTGCCGTTGTCAAAGCGCTCATCATCAATTTTTTTCAGAAAAATTTCTTTTTACCCTATGCCTGATGCGACTTTTCTCAAAATATCGGGTGCGAAACTTGAGAATCTAATTTTTATTCGTCTTTTTGATTGAATCGGTTTCGATTTTTTTTTCAATACTGTCAAAGCTATATCGAACCTCCCGATATCCAGATCTGAACCGATTGACTTCCTCTTTTACCACTTTCCTATCAATGATGCATTCTTTAATTAGTTCAGCGATATGGGACATTTCGTCCTCTCGCATCCCAAATCGTGTCATCTCCTGCACCCCGATCCTGATTCCTTCCGGATGGTCATGGTTACCAAGCGGTTCATGGGGCAACATATTCATATTCACTATAATATCATTTATTTCCAATGTTTTAGATACCCCCTCACCCCCTCGAAACTCTTTAACATTCAGGGCGACTTGATGGCTTTGAGTAAATCCGAACTCCTTTGCTTGAACGTCGAACCCATGCCGATCCAGTTCAAATGCAAGTGCCTGGGCATTTTTGATGGTATCATCCGCATATTGGTCTCCAAATTCCATTATCTCATAGGTAGAGACCGCCATTTGAGTCAAGGTATCAAGATGGTGATTGCTGGATGAGCCGGGAAAAGCGCCTCTGTCGATCTTGCGCCAGTATTTCTCTTCCATATTGCTTAATATCAGACCGCGTTGACTCCCAAAAAAGGTTTTATGGGTGCTGGCCGTCATTAAAAAAGCCCCGTCTTTTAAGGGTCTTTGAAATTGTTTTGCGGCAATCAGGCCCAGTACATGGGCCGCATCATAGATAATTCGAACATTATTTGCCTGACAGACTTCGGATAGTTCGGCGACCGGCTCCGGGAAAAGAAAGAGGCTTTTGCCCAGAACAATAATTTTTGGTTTGGTCTTCTCTATTAGGTAAATCGTCTTCTCCACGTCCATATGATAACCGTCCTCGGTTACAGGGATGTCAATTATATTCCGGGTAAACTTCCCCAGGGACCCTTCCTTATGGTGGCTGATATGACCACCGGTCGGTGTGGAATTGACCATTACCACATCCCCTGGGCTGACGAAACGGCTGAAAACAGCTTCATTGGCATTGGTGCCGCTGATCGGTCTCACTTCAGAGTGGTCGCATTGAAAAAGAATCTTCAAATTGATTTTTAACTGATTTTCAATTTCATCAATATAGGTTGTTCCTCGATAATATCTCTCACCCGGATGCCCCTCTGCATATCGGTGGGCAAAATCCGAACCCGCAAGTGATCTGACCCTTTGGCTCACAACATTTTCACTGGCAATAAGATTAATGCACTTTTCTCGCCATTGATTTTGCTTCTGGATTTGGCGTTCGATTTCACTTATTTCTTTCTCATACATAAAATTCATTCTCCTTGTTTCCTAGAATTTAAGATTTTTTTTTTACAACCGTTACTGTTTTTCAAGGGCTAAAGTTCATGATCCGGGGTTTTCCGCTGAAACCTAAAGCTCAAGATTGTTTGGGAGGTTTAGCAAACAAAATGACAAACATTGCCAAAAAACTGGCGCCGGCGAAAAGGGTGAATGCATTCTGATAGCTCTGATAAGCATCGAAAATAGACCCGGCGATCATCGGTCCAAAAGCTGCACCGGACATTGAAAATAGACCAATAACACCCGAAATGGTGGCAAACGAAACGAGCCCGAAACATTCCCCGACAATCAGCGATTGCAGCATGATAATCGATCCCATGGTTAAACCGAATGCAAAGGTGCAAAGATACAAAATCACAATATGATTGTTGTATGCAAGCGTAATAATCGCCAAACCCTGAATCAACAAACATGCGATGATAACGTATCGTTTGTCACATCGATCAACGAACACACCTAAAAACAGACGCCCGACAATGCTGGCCCCGGCGGTCATACTGACAGCCAGGGCCGCACCCTGGGGCCCGATATACTGACTGAGAAACGACATTTGATGTACGAGATAGGCTATTTGTCCTCCCAGAGCAAGCAAAAAGGCAACCGTTATAGACCAAAAAGCAACCGTTCCCATGGCCTGGTATCGTGTCCATACACGCATCTGGGATTCGTGGCTAAGCGGCGACGTCGATCTAACCGACAGAATGACTTCTCCTAGGTCGCCATCAGGTAATTGATTTACATTGGAAGGCCGCTGTTTGATAAAGAATATCGCCGTCGGGATGATAACAATACCATATAGGGTTCCAAGTGTGATGAGCGCCATTTTCAACCCCCGGTGAATAACCAAATAGCTGGCCAGGGGTACGAGTAAAACACCACCGGCGCTTAAACCCGTGTTGGCGAGGCTCATGGCCAACCCCCGTTTGCGAATAAACCAATTTGTAATCAATGTGTTCACCGGAATCAAAGATGTAAAAGAAAAGCCGATAGCCATAATCAAATAGCTGGCATAGAGCTGCCAGAGTTTGTCGATCCCACTTAAAGACCAGAATCCCAAACCGAAAATTATCGAACCGATAATAAGAAACCGCCTCGGACCATATTTATCGATCTGGCGACCGATAATGATTCCCATCAATCCGGTGGCGAAAAAGTAAAGCGTGATCGCCGACGATATGGTTCCCTTTGACCATCCATGTGCTGTCCGAAGCGGGTCCAATATCACCCCATGACTATAGAAGCCGATTCCGGATGAAACAAACAATATGACCGAGCCGGCCAACACCATCCACCATCCGTAGAATTTTCCGGTCGATTGAAGGGAAATGATATTATCCGTGGCATCAGCAGCGGTTGAAATATTAATTTCTGTCATCTATTAAAAATCCCTGCAGTCCCGCTTTCAAGCGTAACGGGGAATTCGATCGATGTTTCGATTCAGAGGATGTGATATCTATCTAATCGAACCAAACTGTCAAGAAGTGTTTTGGCCTGCCTGGAAAAATCTTTAACAAAGCGGCTCTGAAAAAAGGCTATTTTTCATAGATAGTGCTCATCCACGACGTTAAAATAAATAATAGGGGTGTTCAATTCAGAAATGAGCAATTTTTGTCCTGATCAAGGCCGCACAAGGGTTTGTAGTGAGGCGTACGTGCTGTACGCCGCAACCAAAAACCCGCGGAGAACGCCGAACAGGGCAAAAAGGGCCATTTATGGATGGACACTAGATAAAGACGTGTCACATAGGGTGTAGAAGATGAAGGTTTAGAAGGGTGTGAAAAAAGGGCACGGTAGATGTTCCAGCAGGGAATACAACAGTGATCTTAGTCATTGAAAAGGCTTCAGTTCGGCGATACGATCCGAAATCTACCACCTCAAAAAGTCCTGACTACGCCTTGGTTTAGATTTCCTCGAGAACGTTTTCCAGAATCTCTGAAGGTAAATCGTAGTAGACGACAGTATCGCTTACCGTATTTGACATTTCAAAGGCCGGATTATAAAGCGCATTATTCCCGCATCGACCGCAATCCCAAAACTCCCAGGATTTTTTAACCGCTTCATCCAAACAATCAGCATAATAGGAACAAAAGACATTTCTGCTGCCGTTCCGGCAAATCGGATTTCGTTTTTTATCCATTTTCCTACTCTTTTCTTTAAAGTTCAGATCAATAGAACGGTAGATATATCGGTTCAATTTGCCCTATGGTTTCTCTATCAGAATTTTACAAACTGAAAACGATAGAGACAGCAAATCCCAAGAAAGCTTATAATTGTTTGCTATAATAACAAATAAAAAAATCTAGACTTTTTATAAACAATATTGTATAGTATTCTGAGTTAATTCAAAAGCTTAGGATGCTGTGAAAAATACAACAAAAATTGTTATTCTGAATCAAAAACCCGTCCGGGAAAAGCTCATCTCCTTTCCCCATCGATGCCCGAACTTTTTGAGATGTGACGAGGATGGGTCCTAATTGATTGTAAATACACTCTTTTTACTGTCCTTTTAATTAGTTCTGCCGTTCCTAGATTGGCCCGTTTGATAAGGGAACTAAAGCCCTATCTGTTTTCCCTGAGCCGCGATAGTATTCCCAATATGGATGATTATATAGGAAAGAATTTTGTTTGTCTGTCAGGCTTTGGCTGATTTTTTTGTAGGGCTTTGGCTGATTATCTTGTAGGGCTTTTTCCTACAAGATCGGGAGAGGTGGCGGTGGTAACAACTGTGAAAAGGGGACAAATGGGCGGACATGATCCTATTCGTTTCTAATCTGCTGCGCACAACTATCTATCCTTTCATGAAAAATGCATAAAATCATGGCCATCCCTCTTTTTACAAAAAAGGCTATTTTACATAGATAAAGACGTGTCACTTAGGGTGTGGAAGATGAAGGTTTAGAAGGGTGTGAAAATAAAGGGCACGGTAGATGTTCCAGCAGGAAACACAACAGTGATCTTAGTCATTGAAAAGACTTCAGTTCGGCGATACGATCCGAGATCTACCACCTCAAAAAGTCCTGACTACGCCTTGGTTTAGATTTCCTCGAGAACGTTTTCCAGAATCTCTGTAGGTAAATCGTAGTAGACGACAGTATCGCTTACCGTATTTGACATTTCAAAGGCCGGATTATAAAGCGCATTATTCACACATTGACCGCAATCCCAAAACTCCCAGGATTTTTTAGCCGCTTCATCCAAACAATCAGGATAATAGGAACAAAAGACATTTCTGCTGCCGTTCCGGTAAATCGGATTTCGTTTTTTATCCATTTTCTCTCTTTTCTTTAAAGTTCAGATCAATAAAACGGTAGTAATATCGGTTCAATTTGCACTAATGTTTCTCTATGGCTATTTCCGCTCTATTTGAACATCGACTTTTGTTCCATTGGAGGTCAGATCGAACACAGGTGAAAGCTTACTCAACACTTTTAGCCTATTCAGATTTTCATCATCAGTTTTGACCTTAAAATTTACACGGATGTTTTGGTAACCTTTCCTGACCTCATTCGATATCCCCAAAAAACCCCGAATGTCGATATCTCCCTCCAATTCCGACTCCAACTCGTCTATTTTAATACCGCGAATGGCTGCGTGGTATACAATGGTGGTGGTCAGGCAGGCCGAAAGCGCATTCAGAAGGTGCTCCACCGGATTCGGAGCGAGGTCTTCTCCAGCAAGGATGGGGGGTTCGTCCGCTTCTAACTCAAATGTCTTGAGATGGGGATTCTGCTGGTTGGCACCGTAAAAATTATTTACGATCGAACGGTTATGGCCACCGTTGATCCATTTATTGCTCAGCCGAAACTTGAATTTTGCCAGTTCAGGTTTCTTCTTAATTGCGTTGACGGTGCTTTCCACAGCACTTACATTTACACCATTTAAAATTTTACCTTCTGACAATTTTATACCTCCCTTTTACCCTAATCGAGTCAAAACTCTATTAGATGTTATTTGTTAAATGAAACATCATATCGCGATCTTTCAATTAGCTAAACCGTTGCTAAAACCAGTTGAAAAGTATGTTCATCCACTTCAACATCATACCAGCCCAACAGATGCATCCGTCTGTTTATTTCACTCAGGTTCGACTGGGGATCAAAGGCCAACGTGCCGGTCAGGTCTTTGATAAATCTGGGTATCGTACTGGGTGCAATTCCTCTCATTTTTAAACGCTCTAACAAAATATCATTCAATGAATCCATTTTTATTCTCCCCTTAAATAGACCATCCTTTTTACCGGTGATTTGGCCGGCTTCGGACCGGCGCCGGGAAACGCATACTATCATGTGGTCTTATTATTGATGAATCGATTTAATTTTCTAAAATTATTTATTAATTGATTGGCCCTGGCATCCTTCGATATCGGCAGCAGTACTTGGTCTTCGCTCTTTTTCTTAATCGGGATCATGTAACCATAATTTTCTTGCCAGCTGACCACATTTTTTACTGCACTTTCATCGGGTAATATTGGAAAACTCATCACGTCCTCCTTTCTTTTTTACGTCTGTTTGATATCATTTTTTTTTGCCGGCTTCAACTCTGACTCTACATCGGCAGACTCCGCAAGTTTTTTAACAAATTCCTGGTTTGCATTCGGTAATTCCCCATATGGAACAGTTAAAAATACCCGAGCGATAACCACCGACTCATCAAATTGGTTATGTATTCCGTACACGGCATCAGACCTGGACAACCCTGCATGACATGTCGTCATATCGAACATTTCTCCCCAACCCCCTGCAAAGGCAGAAAATCGCCAACTGTTTGAACCCGTGGAGGGGTAGACTTAATTGAGGAGTTAAACCCAAAAGCCTCCAACTCTTGTTCCTTTCCCCGGATCTTCTGCTTCCCAAGGCTGGTGATAAATGAGTAATGAGGATGCAGGGCCAGCGCTTTCCAAACATCTTGACTCATGACTATCGGAAAGGTATGAAATAATTTGGTAACCTCTTCACTATCCAAATATCGCTTAATGATGGCAGCAGGCACATATTTTTCAAAAAGCGTTCTGAGATTCTGTTCAGAATTTTTGCTTTCCTTTTTACTAAAATCGTTTTGCTCAAGATATTCCAAATAAAGGACGATTCCCACCATCAGCGTTAAAAAAAAATAACCAAAACTGCACAAAAGATGGAGAAGGTAAAAATATAGAGGGTTGCATTGGCCGATAAACTGAAAATTACAACTGTATTACGAAATCGTCGCAACGAAGAAGAAAAGATCCCCATGCGGTTGTTGCATGGATATTGTTTCCCATGAACATCTGTGATCTTTGAAGGGACAACCTCCAGGGTATGATATCCAGCCTTTTTGATTTTGAATTTGGAAGCTGTGCTCAGATGAGAAGTAATTTTTTCCAACATTTGAAAAAATCCCCTAACGACTATGGAGGTTACTTTAAGACAAAAATCACATTTTGCCTGCGTTTTTCACAAATTTAGAAATTTAATATATTTAAGGATAGACCCCTCGTCTGTCGGGAGATCCTGACAGTTTGTGTAAGGAATTTTTGAAAAATGATGGGGGGAGGCAAGAATTTACACCAAATGCGATTTTAAGAAGGGTTCATCGGAAAAAATCGAGAAGACATGTGAGGATACGTTGCAATAGGCAGAAAAAAATGCTACTTGAAATAGACATACAAATTTTGCAAAGGTATAAGCAAACATTATTATATTAAACAGTTAACACCGGTTTGAATATGAAGAATATCCTCGTTGTTGGTGGCGCCGGTTACATCGGCTCATATATGTGTAAATATCTTTCCAAAAACGGATACAACCCTGTGGTTTTGGACAATCTTATATACGGCCACAGGGAGGCCGTGAAACGGGGGCCTTTTTTTAAAGGCTCCATGGATGATTCTGCCTTACTGGATCAAATCTTTTCAGAATATCAAATCGTTGCGGTCATGCATTTTGCTGCATTCTGCTATGTGGGCGAATCTGTATTGCAGCCGGCACGCTACTACCGAAATAATGTCGCAAATACACTTAATTTGCTCGAGGTCATGCTCAAGAAAAGGGTGAGTAGATTTATATTTTCATCTTCGTGTGCGACCTATGGCGAACCGGTTGAAATTCCGATCATGGAAAGTCATACCCAGAATCCGATAAATCCATACGGAAGAAGCAAGCTGATGGTTGAACAAATTCTGGAAGATTTCAGTAACGCGTACGATTTAGCTTATGTTTCACTTCGCTATTTTAATGCCGCAGGCGCTGATCCTGCCGGTGAACTGGGAGAGGACCACAACCCTGAAACCCATCTTATACCTCTCGTCCTTGAAACAGCGCTGGGAAAAAGAGAAACCATAAACATTTTTGGAGATGATTACCCGACTGAAGACGGCACCTGCATCAGGGATTATATCCATATTGATGACCTTGCCCAGGCCCATCTTCTGGCCATGGAGCGGTTGTTGAACGGACT
>DRHF01000176.1 GCA_011049715.1 Desulfobacterales bacterium | reverse complement strand
TGTTTGCCGTTTCGACTCGCTGGGTTGAAAACGAGGGTCCAACCGATACCGCTGCGGCATATCTACCAATGGATAGATCATTGATGATATGGGTCTGATTGCCTTCCTTGTCAAAAACCTTTTGATTGATTGTTTTAAAGCCTTCACTCTCATCTTCCCCGATAACAACGATTGACCGTTCGTTGTCGTAGACAGGAGGGATTAAATCAACCAATATGTCCCCTGTGAACTTAATTGCTCTCGCTTGATTGTCATGGTATTCAAGTGTCCCAATATCACCTTTTTGTTGTAGAACTTGTTCTTTTATACCACTAGATCCAGCACCACTTGTAAGACCTAAGTTTGGTGGATTCAGGCCTGTAGTGGCATTCATTTCGTCGTTCGCGGCTGCAGCCTGGGCTATATTCCCGCTTGATGCCTGGGGGGGGATAGTTGCAGATGGTCTCTCCTGGCCAGCCACATGAGTGTAAATCCTAACGGCATCATTCTGATCATTATTCCAGTCATGGCCTTCCATCTGTTCGGCAGTAGCTATCATCGGGGGCATTTTTGCCAATGCATTCCGCTCGATTTCCTCTGTTCTCTCATAATTATATATCGCTTGAGGGTCCCGTGCGTTGCGGATTATACCCCTCAGGTGTTTTTTCCCGTTGATATTGATTTCCTTGCCTTGTACTGGAATTATGGGAATATATTTTCCAGGCCAGACATTTGGGCCATCTATAATCTGGCTGCCATCTATGAGATACATCAAAACCTGATGAGATTCCACGGTCCGCTCATCCACAATCTCGGGTACTTCGTTAAGCACGACCTCTTGTTCATCTCCGGGGGCTGGGCCAACCTCCGGGACACCATCCACAATATGAAAAATCTCCTCTTTTTCTTTCAAATCGTCTTTTACGGCATCCCATTTTTCACCGCTTACTACCCGATTATCTGCCAGGAGGTAAATCCGCTTTTTCAAGGGTCTTTTGACCCAATATTCGGCTATTCTTACGTCTTCCTCCTGAAACCAGAACTTGAGATCGTCCGCGATGCCCTGTTTTGGGAGGTCCGAGGGCACTTTACCGGGATAGCGTGCTTTAAACTCTTTTCTTGAAATCAATTCTGTGATAAATGCATAACGTCCATCTTTGGATGTGGGCTCTTGGGCCTTGGGGTCTAAATAAACAGTATAGGGATTGCTGATCCGCTTTATAACTAGTTCTTTCTCGAATGCATTATCATCAATATGGACTATATCAACTGTCCAGGCCCCCAAGCCGCTATCTACGGCACATTGCAGACCCCATTGATAGACGGCATTGGAATCAGATTCTTTCTGGATATTCCGTATTAAGCCATCAAGTATTTTAGCAACTTCTTTTGAACCTTCTTTGCCCGTAGGTCTGACTTTAATCGACACCTTATTGGCCCGGCTATCCCCAATTACCTGATCGGTAAATGTTGGCAGTTTGTTGATCGTCAGAATAGGCCTAGCATCCTGTAACCGATCCTTGACAATATGAGCCGGCCATTGATTGTGGCCACCTAACTTGAAAAGGAGATCGGTCTCCGCCTCACTCCGGTTCTCTTGCTCATAGGTAAGAGAGTCATCCATACGCTCTCTGGCCTCGATCAGCAGCGATTCCTCGGTGATCTCCTCACGGGTATCTATGATTTGTTCTCGTGCCATAAAACATTCTCTAATGTTCTAATAAAAACATGAATTTCTTCGTCAATATCTCTTTCACAAGCGAATCTATCCATGGCCAACATCCAAATTCTTGAAAAAAACAGGTGTGAAACTTCGTGAAAAGCAGACTGCTTTAAATCGTAATCGGTTATGGTGGTTTTTTCCCAGTCAGGATTAAGAAACATAGATGCAACCCGATCCAAGATTTTAGCACTATAAGAAGCCATACAGCCATCTAATGCTTCTTTATGAAAATAGTGAATCCTCCAGTCTTTTAACCCATATCTTTCAACCCATTTCTCGCATTCAGCTTTAAATGTTTCAAAGTGCTTCTGTGTTGTTTTGGCCATTTATGCCTTTCTCGCCTTCCCTGACGCGACCGCCCCGAAAAACCCTCGTTGCCGCTTGGTCAACGCCTTTCCCCGGACCTGCTTATCTCTCAGGATCTTTGCAGCTTTTCGCTTGGTCAACTTTTTCTTGGGTTTGTGACTGCTTTTATGTAATGTCATTTAATTAACATTCTCCATTCTTTTACTTATCTAAGGCTTGTATCCAGTATTCGACAACAGTTTTAGTTTTTCGTACAGCAAAAAAGGGACGGGCAAGCTGTCCCTCCCTGCCTGCTTGGAGATTGCCCAGACCTCGAATATATGCTTTCCGTCATCTTCGAGAATTCCACCACGATAGACAACCGCCCTACCTCCCTCTTCACTGTAAGGCACAAACTCTGTCACCCCACCATCTACGACAACTCCAAAGGCAC
>DRHF01000175.1 GCA_011049715.1 Desulfobacterales bacterium | reverse complement strand
TACTCTTTAAAAATAATTTTGGCCGCATTCCAAGCTTTTGGGTCAACCTTAATTGATGTCTGCCTTCTTGTGCTCATAACCTCCTCCTTTGGAATTTGTTCTTTTAATAAGATACTTCAAAAGAAGTTCGTTGTCAACTGAAAAAGGGTGAATTAAATTGAGGCCCCAGTGAAATGCGCCCCAGTACGATTTCCCGGAGCTACCCCAGTGAAATACGCTACGCTGTCCTTCGGCCCCGGTTAAACAGAAAAGGAAGGTTTAACTGGGTAAAAATTTAACAGGGCACCGCGTTGCGGCATCTTCGACAGGCGGGGTAAAGATTGAGGTATTTAGGAATTTAGAGAATAAAGGATTGAAGGATTCAAGAATTAAGGGATTAATAAGATGGGGACGGGCTTCAGTAATTCAGTTTCTTGAAGGGGAGAGCATGCAGGAAAGTTTTGAGAGAGTGAAGAGGGAGAAGTGAGAAGTGAGAAGGATAGGGGACAGAGGTCGGCCTCCGGCCCATAGGGGCTTTCCGAGACGGAGTCCTACGCCCCGGTGGGAGATCGGAGGACAGAAAACACAACAAGGGGATGGAAGTCTCGCGCAAAGCCGCAAAGGCGCAAAGAGACCTATCTTACATAAAAACAGTTAACCACCCTTCTCCATATCATTCGAGTTTTCTAATCAATAAGCTTTTCTATATGTTATCTTCTTAGCGTCTTGGTTTACCCCGTAGGTCCGGAAGATCGTACTGGGGCGTCTTGGCGCGAGTATAAGAGGAGCCTGCTCTTGACTCTTATCCGGGAGACAGATTGGAAAAATATAGGTTTCCCTGGTGAAATGGCATTCAGGCTTCAGCTATAAGGATTCTGTGAATGCATTCAGTTTTTCAAAATCCTTGTCAAATGAAACAACGACCTGATTAGAAGTGGAAAAGGCGGCCAGAATGCAGTCAACGATGTCTACATTGGATTTCTGGTACATGAAAAGCGATCTCAGGATAGCGGATTTGTCAGAATTGATGATGCCCTTGAAATTCAAAATGCGACATAATTTGTCAATGATCTCTTTTTTAGGCACCTTGTAAAATTTTTCCAAAACATAAATGCATTCCACGATGACGACAGCCGGTATTTTTGCCTTTTTCGTTTTTTTGGAAACCGCTTCCATAAAAGCGCCGGCTTTTGGGCTGAAACGGCTGTGATCATCCAACAAGTACCTAAGGATCACATTGGTATCAATCAGGTAAGCCTTCCCGGGCGGCTTCATTGGCAATTGTCCTTTTAATATCGGCCCTTATGGTACGCAGCGGGACATATTTTTTGGCATATTTTTTCAGACTTCCGGCCATCTGGTGAACTTGCCCAGCGGGAACCCCTTTGAGCTTGACCTCTCCGTCTTCGATCAGAAACAATATACCGCCTTCATTTTCGATCATTAATTTTTCTCTGATCGGCTTTGGAATCGTTACCTGGCCTTTTCTGGATAGTTTGGCATACATAATAATTAATCCCTATTTTATCTATTTTCTTTACTTTATAATATATCTTTACTTTATAGGTTTGTCAAATAATTTTTGAAACAAGGGGTCAAGTGACAGTGGAAAGTACGGGACGTACTTTAGTTTTTCAGTTTCTAATTCGGAGGGGTTCGGGATCGCGTGAAAATACTTCTATTGCTTGGATATAGTTGCTTTTATCGATTGATGCTCAAGGCAGTTTAATGGATGGCTGATTGCTTCAGTCTTTCGGCAATCCACACCTTAATCAAAGATTGCCTGGGGACACCCAACCTTCTGGCTTCCTTGTCCAATTGTTGAATCATCCATGTAGGAAAATCGACATTGACCCGTTTCTGTTCCTGTCCGGGACGTGTGGCTTTATCCAAATCGAGATATTTCAGTATGCTTTTGCCCTCATCGAATTGCTTATCGAATGTTTTCGCCTTCATATATGTCAATCTCCTCTTTACTGAGGTAAGGGGTCAAGCCTGCTCTTGACTCTTGTGGTAATGGGCGGTCAGGTGCCAGGGGACGGAGCAAACTTATGCAATCCGACAGCTTTAAGCGGGTGTATGTTCAGAAGCTCATTTCTATAAATCTCTCGAGTTTTCCAAAGGTCCACAGCGCGCTGTGCATTAAGCCAGAAATCAGGTGTGTTACCGAATAATTTGGCCAAACGTAAAGCCATAGCGGGAGAAATGGCGCGTCGTTCATGCAGAAGTTCGCTTACTGTTTGGCGTGATACACATAACGCTTTTGCGAGAGTTGTTGGTGTAAGCCTGAAATCGGGCATGAAATCCTCGCGAAGCATTTCGCCCGGGTGGGTGGGCTGTACGTTACGTAATATAGAATTCTTGATAGTCATATAGCGCTCCTTTTAGTGATAGTCTGTTATTTCAACATAGTGTGCGTCGCCTTCAATGAAACGAAAACAGATTCTCCATTGGTCGTTTATGGAGATTGAGAATTGTCCCTTACGATTACCTTTCGAGGCGTGAAGTCGATTGCTTGGTGGTACCTTGAGGTCATCAATGCAGGTTGCCAGGTCAACGTATTCCAGACGGCGCTTGGCTCTTCTCAGAATATCGGGCTGAAGTCTCTTTGACTTGCCTGTTTCAAAAAAGTGTTGTGTATGTTTGTCGGCAAAAATTCTTATCATTTGTTGTTTTGAGTGTAGCTTGTCACGTGACACTTGTCAAGTGAAGAAATAGCTGAAGCGGGAGAAAGAAAGAAGCCAGAATGCAGGAGACAGGAGATAGGGAACAGAAGACAGAATAGAGAGAAAGAATAAGAAATAATTTAGAAGAATACAAATCAGGAAATATAAAAAAGGCTATATAGAATGAAAAGGAAACCGGCCAAGAGTTTTGAAGATCTCATCGTATGGCAAAAGGCGCATCAATTCGTTTTGGAAGTGTATAAGTTAACTGAAAAGTTTCCTAAAAATGAGATATATGGATTGACATCTCAGTTCAGGCGAGCCGCTATATCTATTCCTGCCAACACTGCGGAAGGTTTCAAAAAGAAAGGCAAGGCAGATAAAGCTCGTTTTTTAAATATCGCTCAAGGGTCACTGGAAGAATGCCGCTATTATTTAATTCTTTCAAAAGATCTTGGATATTGTGACTCGACTATATTAAATGAAAAAGTATCAGAGGTCAGCAAGCTCTTACAGGCGTATATGTCCTCAATTCTGGATTCTGCCTCCTGACTTCTATGTTCTAAAATCCAACATTCACAATTCTTAAATTCAATTTTATTTTGTTTTCAAAAATCCTCTTCTTCCTATGGCTGGCTGCCATCACGTTCATCTCGCTGGTCGATTACTCTTCCATCGGCGCGATAACGTCAACAAAAAGCCTGGGATCCGGTTTTTGGCTACATATTGCCGGGTATTTTATCGCCGGTGTGCTGTTCTTTCTGGCATTTGGCAGGACCCGTCCAAAATGGTTGCTGGCCGCGCTGATTGCCCTGTTTTTGCTGGGGGTGCTGTTTGAGATTCTTCAGATCCCGATCCCAAAGAGAAGTTTTAATCCAAATGATATCGCTGCTAATGGGCTGGGATTGGCGGGGTTTTATGTATGGCATAAGTTCTGGCCGAAAAGAGAATAATTTAGCCGCAGACGAATTAATATTTTTCACCGCAAAGGCGCAGAGAACGCAGAGAGAATTTGATTTTTCATTGCCGTTGAGACAGCCCGCCAGGCGGGATGCAAGCAACGGCAATGAAAGTAACTCATCCCTTCGGGATATTTTCAGTGGACCTGCAAATAACTCCCGATCAACACACACCAGAGACAGCCAAACATTTATAAAACGCTAACTTAAACCCACGCGGAGCGTCAGTTGATTATTATTTTCTGTCCTCCCTTGCCCTGTGGAATTCGAAGACTATTCCTCTGGGGTCAACAGAAAATAATAAATATTTCCCTCTGTGAACTCTGCTTGCCCCGTAGCTCCGGCAGATGGTACCGGGGTGTCTCGAGTAACGCGGACGGTGAAACTTGCTCTTTTTCTTTTAACTATTCACTATTTACTTTTCACTTCTAACTCTTCACTTTTCACTTCTTCTTACTTTTAACTTTAGGCACTTTTTTCCCCTGAACTAAGAACATGGAAATCCGAAGACACACCCGACTGCTGGCCCAGGACGATTCCTATGCCGAACTCAAAGGCGAGGAGACCCGGATCGGGAAGATTTGCGATATCAGCTCCGGCGGACTGGCCTTTTGTTACCTCCCCAAAGAAAAGGACGTGGACGGGTTCAAACAGGTGGACATCTATCTGACCACAAACGGGTTCCGCCTGTCTGATCTGCCATGCACAATCGTTTACGACGAAAAGGATGCTTCAAACGGTTCATCAAACGGGGATACCTATCGCCGGTGCGGTCTGCGGTTCGGGGAGATGGCGGATGAACATAAAACCGGGCTCAACTATTTTTTAAGCCATTTCACCATCGGTCTTGAAAAGGGCCGGCAGTTGCGCACCCGGGTAAAGAACATCTTCATAAGCGCCCGGCAGTATGCAGTGCCCCTGTTCATCGATTTTCTGCTCCTGAGCATCGCGCTTCTCGGCGTACAGCTGGCCAAACGGCAGACCATCGAATTGTCGGTCCTCTATCTCAAGCTTTTTGCGGTATTCTATCTTTTCTGGCTGGCGATCTCCCTGATAATGGAGAAGTACCGCAAGATGTTTCAAAAAACATTTTCCGAATCGATCGTGGTGATCTTAAAATCGAATATCGCCATGGTCTACCTGGTATCTTTTTCGGTGGTGCTGTGGTCGCCGCTGGCAAGGGTATCACGGATGCAGACTTTTGGCGCCTGCGCGGCCTTTTTATTGCTGGAGCTGGCCGCCTTTTCCCTGTACTATCTTTTTCACAAGCAAAGCATCAACGGATTAAAAATGTCCGTAAAGAAAGAACCGACCCCATCGAGCACGCTCTCCTACCCGTTGATGTTCATCGATGGGGGGCTGGTTTTCGTTGCCTTTATGGTCATGAACTATATCAAACGGGGCAGCCTTTCCCTGCCGCCCATGTATGATCATGCCATTTTACTGCTCTATGTGATCTGGATGGGAAGTGCGTTGATCGCTAAAAAATTCAACACCAGTGGGTTTCGAACATCCTACACGGCAGCCATCAGCCACTGCATCAAGGCAGCCATTTTTATGGGCGCAGGCCTTGGTGTGATCATCTTTGCCTTGCGGATGTTTTACTATTCCCGGATTCAACTCTTCGGCACTCCGGCGGTTTTAGTCGGCTTTGAGCTGGTTCTCTTTTATCTATACTATCTTTACAGCACGCGCGGCAGACTCGGCAGCGACATTGAAACGCGGGCCGGGGTCAGGGAGATCATCGATCTGAACGGCGCCAGCCGGGATCTGCCCGAGGAGCACGGCGATTGCCGTATTTCCGAACCGGTTGAAACTAAGCTCAGGCATGCGCTGGAATTTTTTGACCCCAAGCTGTTTAAATTTATCAAAGGCGCCATAAACCTAAAAAAGATCGACCGGTGCGATACCGCCCTTTTGAGCACCGATGAGATCGCGGAGATCGAGTCCCTCGACCCGATCGGACACCGATTGCTGGTCAACCTTCACAAGACAAACGATGTGCGATGGTTTAACCGGTATTTTCTCCAAATATACCGCAAGATGGAAAACCGCGGGTATTTCGTCGGTAAGGTCCACACCATCGATACCCATAAAAAGCAGTATTATGAAAAGTACCCGAAATATGTGGCCGGGCTGTTCTATGGTATCAATTTCATCTGGTGCCGGGTCTTCCCCAAGCTGCCCTATATCCAAAAACTCTATTTTGCGCTGACAAAGGGGAGAAACCGGATGGTGTCAAAGGCGGAGGTTTATGGCCGGCTCTATTTTTCCGGATTCCGGGTGGTGGACGACCTGGAGATCGGGAACCGGCTCTTTTTTATCGCCCAGAAGGTGAAAATGCCGTCTTTCAACACCAACCCCACCTACGGCCCCATTGTCCGGTTAAAACGGATCGGCTTTGAGCGAAAAATGATTACCGTGTACAAGTTCAGGACCATGTACCCCTACGCCGAGTTTCTGCAGGAGTATGTCTTTGAGAGGAACAATCTGCAGATTGGCGGCAAATTCAAAGACGATTTTCGGGTCACCGACTGGGGGAAATTTATGCGTGCTACCTGGCTGGACGAGCTCCCGATGATCTATAACTGGCTCAAAGGGGATCTTAAGTTTTTTGGCATCCGGCCCTTGAGCCGCCAGTACCTGGGGCTTTATACCGATGAACTCAAGGAATTGAGAACCCGGGTGGTGCCAGGGTTGATCCCGCCCTTTTATGCGGACCTGCCAAAGACGCTTTCGGAGATCATCGACTCCGAGCTGCGGTACATCAAGGCGTATTTGAGGGCGCCGGTGAGAACGCAGTTGAGTTATTTGTGGCAGTCGTCGGTGAATATCATATTTAAGGGGGAGAGAAGCAGGTGATCGGCGAAAGAATGAACGTCGAACATCGAACGTCCAACATCGAACATCGAATTGAAGAGAGAAAACAGAAGGCAGCATACAGGAGTCAGAAGGCAGAGGTCAGAAGACGGAGGGCAAGAAGGGAAGAGAGAAAATAGAAGACAGAAGCTAGTAGAAGTGAAAAGTGAGAAGTGAAGAGTGAGAAGGGAAAAGAACGGGAATAAGGATTATGGATTAAGGGATTGAAGAACAGTGAAAAGTGAAGAGTAAGAAGTGAGGAGTAAGAAGGGGAAAGGGCAGGTTTGCGCCTGGTCGGCTTATAAAGAGACAGGTTCCAGGGATGTCTTGAGCGGAGCGGGCGGTGAAGCTATCTCTTTTTCTCTTCACTTTTCACTATTTACTTTTCACTTTTCTATCAACTATCTGTATTAAGGAAATAAATGAATCGTCTCTTTAACCAAACCGTATCGTCGGCATACAAAAAGGAAATGGAGCTGCTCCTTTTGTGCGCCAGGCCATGTCCGGATAAAAGGGCAATTGAACAGATAAAATCGATTTCAAAGAAAGATCCGGATTGGAGATATCTGCTCAACACCGCGCTTTTTCATAAGGTTCATCTCCTTTTGTACCAAACCCTTGATACCGTCTGTCCGGAAGCAGTCAACCACGCTGCCATGGAAAAACTGAAATTCGAAAACAAGAGCAACGCAGCCCGCAGCCTTCTCTTTTCCAACAGACTGCTGGCCATTTTAAACCTTTTGGCGCAACACCGCATCCAGGCCGTCCCCTTTAAAGGTCCGGTTCTGGCTGAAAGGGTCTATGGCGATTCCAGCCTGCGCCAATCCGTTGATCTCGATATCCTGGTAGATAAACAGGACGCATTTACGACAATGGGTCTCCTCTGGGAACAGGGTTTTTTACCGGAGATCGATTTAGACGAAAACCAATTTACAGCCTATGCGGCCAAAAAGAACAGCATCGCCATGGCCAACCCAGGGAGTGTTTTAGCAGTGGATCTTCACTGGGAGATGTCCGCAAATTATGCGTCAGAGCCCCTGGCGTTACACCGTATAAAAAACGATCTGGTGCAGGTGGCCTTTGCAGGGGAAACCGTACTTCAACCCTGCAAGGAATTGTTGCTGATCTATCTGTGTCTTCACGGCACCCGGGATTGCTGGAAAGACTTGGAATCGTTGGGCAGTATCGCGGCCCTGATCCGATCCCACGATAATTGGGACTGGAAACAGATCATAAAGCGGGCGGACCGGATGCATTGCAGGCGGATGGTGCTGCTGACCCTTTTGCTGGTGCAGGATCTTTTTGATGTTAAGCTGCCGCAAACCGTATTGACATTCGCAGAAAACGACCCGGCGGTTTCAAAGCTGGCAAGCACAGTGTGCAAAACCCTGTTTGATCCCGGCAGGTTCAATTCTGTGGCTGAGACCAAATCCAAGTTCTCTATGTTTCATCTCAAGGTCAGAGATACATGGTCAGATAGAATTCGGTACATGCGGCATCTGATCTTTGGCACCACGGTTCAGGAATGGCGATATTTTCCGATGCCGGGAAAACTCTCTTTTCTTCACGGTCTCCTGCGTCCGCTTCGTTTGTCGATGGCATTTTTTTTGTGGGTGGTTAAGGGGAGAAGAACTGGTGCCGGGTTTGCGCCTGGTCGGCTTATAAAGAGACGGGTGTCAGGCGGGAAAAAAGAGTGAAAAGAAAGAAGAAGTGAAAAGTGAAGAGTGAAAAGGGAGAAGGGAAGGAATAAGGATTAGGGATTAAGGGATTGAGAACAGTGAACTGGGGCCAGAAGACAGAAGTCGGAGGACGGAAGACGGAATATTTAAGAATTGAGGAATTCAGGAATTAGGGGATTAAAAACCAATTAACAAATCGAGGAAGTAAGTTCTTAATAAATTCCTAAATCCTTCAATTTCTAAATTCCTAAATCACTAATGCGTCTTGAGCGGAGCGGGCGGTGAAACTTGCTCTTTTTCTTTTAATTATTCACTCTTTACTTTTTTCTCTTCACTTTTAACTATTTACTTTTCACTTCTATCAACGAACATTTTCAACACAAAAAGGAGGATCACATTATGAAAAAGATATTTTATTTTACAATGTTGGTGTTGTTGTCTATGGCGCTGATCGGATCAGTTTCAGCGGAAGAGGGTGTGAAATCGGACAATAAGAGTGCAGTGAAAGAGGGTATCGTTGCGCAGGAACTGCCCGCGGCAACCGAACAGGGAGTTGAGTCCGCGGCGGATATTGCTGCAAATACAATTGAACAACCGGCTTTGTGTAAGGCGCAAAGAGATAAGTGTTGTGAAAGCTCTCCAATGCGTCTCCTATCTAACGCTTGCCGGAACTTTCGTGAAAAATGCTCTTGTGAGGAAAATTAAAGAAAAAGATCGTGATGACATAGACTAACCCTGTTGTTGATGCGCCGTTTTTTACCGGTGAACAGGGTAAATTGACCCACAAAAGGAATCATCTTTATGAAGTCGATAAAAATGAAATGTTTTGCTGCCCTGATGACCCTTCTTTTTTTACTTCCCTTGGCGGGCATTGCATTCGGGGAAAAGGAGATCGAAGGCACGGGAACCATCAGCGGAGATATTTTTGAGAAAGGGGGAAGGTATTATCACGCCTTCCTCTCCCTGTACGGCGCTTATGACGACAACATATTCAACATTGACAGGGATGAAGAAAGCGACTTTATCACCGTCATATCTCCGGGAATCCAGCTGGCCTTTCCGGCCACTCGGGCCAAACCGATGTCTATCAACACCGCCACCACAACCAGCGGCGGTTTGGTCTATGACCGGTTCGAGGCATCTGGCTTTCAGCAGTTTCAGTCTTACCTGGCGTACAACCCCAGGATCTTCCTTTACGCTGAAAACGAAGATGAGAATACCGTAAACCATGAAGCCCAGGGGTCGTTGCAGTATAATCTTCGCGGCGGGCTCTCCTTTAGCCTTGTTGACCGGTTTGTCCAGGATTTTGACAGAGATGAGGCAGGGATATCAACAGAGACCGATACCTATCGGAGCAATCTGGCCAACCTGATCGTATCGTACGCCGTCACTGAAAAGACCCTGTTTCGGGTGGATTACAGCAACTTTATCGTTTTTTATACGGATGCAAAGAACGAGGATCGCAACCGCATGGACAACGCCGCGTCCGGATATCTGTTTTTTAAGATCCGCTCAAAGACGTCCCTTTTTGCCCAGTATACGTTCATCGACATTAATTATGATGAAACTTCTATCAGAGACAGCCGGGAGCAGCGACTCCTGGGGGGTGTCTACTGGAACATGACGGAAAAGACAAAAGGGAGTTTCAGGATCGGCTACGGTCTCCGGGAATTCGACGACAAACAGATCGACGACGCTGAAGGTATCGTTTTTGAAGCCAGACTTAACTACCAGGCCACGCCCAAAACCTCCCTTGGATTTGGTGCTTTTCACCGAAACGAAGAGACCCCTGATCTGGCCACAGAATATGTGGTGACCTCTTCGGCCACCGCGACCTACCGCCAGAAACTGACCGATAAATTTACATTTGAATTCGAACTTTTGTACCGGGATGAAGATTACCAGGGCGGTGTATTCACCGGTGGTGGGGATCGCAGCGACCAATTCTTCAGCGCTTCCCCTTCTATAAAATACGCCTTCCGGGACTGGATTTCCGCCGGGTTAACCTATGGGTTCAGGAAACGGGAATCAAATGAGGACGCGTTCGATTATACCGGGAACCGGATCGTGTTTGAGATTCGGGGGGCGATTTAGATAGAACAGTGAGAAGTGAGAAGTGAAGAGGGAGAAGGGCAGGAGACAGAAGTCAGAAGACAGAAGTCGGAGGACAAGAGACCGGTCATGATATTTACAACGTCAACTTCCCGAAGGGATGTGATCTTTCTCCGATCGTGTTTTCTCGATTGGAGAAAAAAGTTTCCAACTTTGCGTCTGCCCCGTAGCTCCGGCAGATGGTACCGGGGACCTTAGCGCCTTGAGCGGAGCGGGCGAGAGATAAAAATAATATGCGTCTTTAATGAACGGTATGAAAACTCTAAACAAAAATGGAGTAGAAAAATGAAAGCGGCAATCTTTCTATCAACGATTCTTGTGCTGACACTTTTCTCGATTCCCTGCCAGGTCCAGGAATACCGGGTGGGTGAAGGGGATGTGCTGAAAATCAGCGTATACGACAACCCGGATCTTGAAAAGCGCGTCAGGGTGTCCGGGGAGGGGGCCATTGTGCTCCCGCTGATCGGCGAGGTTTCGGTGGGTGACCTTACTGTTTCAGCGGTAACCCGTAAAATCACCGATCTTTTGGCGGACGGCTACCTGATAAACCCCCATGTTAGCGTTTTTGTGGAAGAGTTCAGAAGCAAAAAGGCGATTATTCTGGGCGAGGTAAACCGTCCGGGGCTCTATGAGATCAGCGGAGATATCACCTTTCTAGAGCTAGTTTCCAAGGCAAAGGGGTTTACCAAAACCGCCGGAAATCGGGCGGTGATCAAACGGAGACTAAAACCCGGGCAGGAGACGCCGGAGATCATCCGGATCGATTTAAAGGATTTTGTTGAAAGGGGTGACACCTCGGTCAATGTGGGGGTGGAAGATGGTGACAGCATATACATCAAAAAAGCCCGTCTTTACTATGTGAGCGGTGAGGTTAGAAATCCCGATGCTTACAAATGGGAACACACCATGACCATCATCAAGGCGATCACCTATGCCAGCGGGTTCACGGCCAAGGCATCACCCAGAAACGTTAAGATTATCCGAAGAGTAGACGGCGAGGAGAAGGTCCTGCTGCGGGCGAAGATGGATGAGCCGGTGCTGCCGGATGATGTGATCGTGGTGCCGGAAAGTTTCTTCTAAGCTCAGTGAATAGTGAAGAGTGAGAAGTTAAAAGTAAAACCGCCTCAACGTATCAGCTCTTTCTCTTCACTCCTTACTTTTCACTTCTTACTTATTCCTCTCCATCAGCTTAGTTGTTTTATGCACAATCGAATCTTTTGAATTCATTTCAACCTTAGATTGGAAGCACCCATGGAAGAAAAAGAGATTTACCTGGAAAAAGAGATACACCTCAGGGACTATTTTCGGATTCTCAGGAAACGGAAATACACCGTTTACACCTTTTTTATCATCACGGTGGCCCTTGTGGTGCTTCACACCTATACGGCGACACCCCTTTATCAATCCACCGCCAAAATTTTGGTCGAAAAGGGGGAGCAGAATGTACTCCTGACAAGCTATGGGTATGTGCAGTACGACCCGGAGTTTATGGAGACCCAGATTCAGATCATCCGAAGCACGCCGGTGGCCAAAAAAGTGGTGAAATCACTGAATCTCGTGGAGACCTACGACTCCTTTTTCAAGGATCTGGAAGACCGGATAACGTTCGACTCCCTGGTGGCATCGGTGAAGGACTGGGCTAAGGATCTTTACAGCACCGCAATTACGCTGGCCGGCATCGTCCGGACCGATTCTGAGGCCGAATCCGATCTTGCGCTTGAGGACCCGATGCCGAAAGATGAGATAATCGCCCGCTCCATCGCCTCCGGCATCACCATCGAACCGGTAACCGACAGCCGGATTCTCGATATCGGTTTCACATCGTCCAACCCGGTGCTCGCCCGTATGATCGTCAATTCCGTTGCCAAAGCCTACATTGAAAAAACCCTGGAGATGAAGATGGAGTTATCGGGGTACACGATCAAGTGGATGACCGAGAAAGCCGATGAAGAGCGAAGCCGGCTCAGGCAGTCTGAAATGGCTTTGCAGCAGTATATGAAGGCCCAGGATATCGTTACCACGGAAAACCGCCTGGCCATGACACCGCAGAGGATGAACGATCTCAATACCAAGCTGACCCAGGCTGAAACCAGGCGAAAGGAGCTTGAGGCCGTCTACAGGAAGGTAAAGCGTCTGGCCGGAAACTACGATGCAGTCGAATCGGTTCAGATGATCGCATCCGACCCGACCATCCAGTCGCTGCGCAGGCAGATCCTGCAGGCGGAAAAAAAAATCATGGATCTATCCAAAAAATACGGTCACAAGCATCCGGTGATGAAAACCGCGGTGGCGGATTTTGAGATGCTGCAGCAGAAGCGAAAATTTGAAATCAAACGGGTGGTCGACATTATTAAAAACCAGTACGACCTGGCCCGCTCGAGCGAGAGAGACCTGGCCGATCTCCTGGCAAAAACAAAGACAGAGGCCATGCTGCTCAATGAGAAGTATATCCAGTACAATATTCTCAAACGCGAGGTGGACACCAATCGTCAGCTCTACGATGCCCTGGTAACCAAGCTCAAGGAGCAGGGGGTTTCAGAGCAGGTACAGGCGGTCAAGGTGTGGGTCGTTGAAGAGGCCCAAACCCCTAAAGCACCTTCAAAGCCGCGAAAAAAACGAAACATCATGCTGGGCATTATCCTCGGCCTGTTCGGAGGGATCGGGATCGCTCTTTTTCTGGAATACCTGGACAATACGGTAAAATATCCTGATGATGTGCAGGACCGCTTCGGCGTGCCGGTGCTCAGTACGGTTCCGCTGCTGAGTTCCAAAAAAGGGCAACCTGAAACCATTGCCATCAAAGAAACTTCTACCGCCTTTGCCGAAAGCTACAAGACGACGATTGCAATCAACCTGGCAGTGGCATTTGCCCATGCCGGTAAACGAACACTGCTGGTGGACGGCGATATGCGCAGACCGCGTATCCACAAAATATTTCATCTGGAAAACGACGAAGGCCTCAGCACCTGTTTGGCCGGTACGTCGGATATAAAAATTAATCAAACCGGTGAAGTTGAAAATCTGAGCGTTATCACGGCCGGGCCGACGCCACCCAATCCGTCTGAACTGCTCGGTTCAGATCGGCTGAATGAACTGGTCAAAGCTGCAGGCAAGAAGTTCGACCTGATCGTTTTCGACTCGCCGCCAATCTTAACGGTCAGCGACAGCCTGATATTGAGCAAGATACTGGACGGCACCATTATCGTGGCCTGGGCGGGCAAGGCAACCCATGACGTGATCGAAAAAGGGTTGAAAATGCTGGGCGAAATCAGGGCCCCAATAGTCGGCATGATCCTCAATGGAGTAGTGGTGAACAAAAGCAATTACTACTATTATCATAATTATTATGATTCCTACTATTCGTCGAAGTAGTGGAACAGTGAAAAGTGAAGAGTAAGAAGTGAGAAGGATGGATAAACCGCATGAGAAAGCGAGTGCCTAAAGTTTGAAGTGACTTACATTAGAAGTGCCTAAAGTGACTTAAGTTGCAAGTGCCTAAAGTTAAGGAGGCGCTGCGCGCCGGCAGTATAATTAAGACAGGAAAAACAAATAAAATTGATCTCGCCAAAGGCGAGCTCTATAACTTTAGCTCACTTTGGGCACTTAAGTCACTTTTAACTTATTTGCTATGATGAATAACATTGAGTTTTCGAAAAAACTGGAAGAACGAACAAGAAAATTCGCCGTAACAATAATTCGACTATCACAAATGCTCCCGAATACCGCTGAAGGCATTGTTGTGAGAAATCAGATAACAAAATCCGGCACTTCTGTCGGCGCTAACTATAGAGAAGCAAATCGCGCCAGAAGTAGGGCCGATTTTAATAATAAGATCAAAATTTGTGAAAGCGAGGCAAGCGAAACACAATACTGGATGGAAGTAATTATCGAAGTGGGGTGGTTATCATGGGAAAAGATAAAAATTGCTCATGAAGAGTGCAGCGAACTTCTCGCCATATTTACCTCAATTGGAAAAAACAAATAAAAGGTAAGTGACTTAAGTGGAAAGTGATCTAAAGTGACTTAAGTTAAGGAAGGCGCTTCGCGCTGACAATTCAAAAAAATGAATTATTCAGAAAAATAAAATAAAATTGACCTCGCCGCAGGCGAGCACCACAACTTTAGCTCACTTTAGTTCACTTAAGTCACTTCAAACTTATTTTTACTTTAGGCACTTTTTTGATAGATTTACATTGCCACATCTTACCCGACATCGACGACGGACCGTCCGATATCAGCGAATCGATCGAGATGGCGCGAGTGGCAGCCGCAGACGGGATTAAAACAATTGTGGCAGCCCCGCACATCGACCATCCGGGTTGGCCTGAAGCCGTCGGCAAAGCAGATTTATTTGAGGTCATCGATGAAAAAGTCGATCTTCTCAACCGCTGTCTGAATAAAGAAAAAATCCCGGTTGACATTCTCCGGGGCGGTGAGGTGTCCGCCTTTTTACCGCCCGATTCGTGTCAACGCTTTACAATCAACCACACTTCCTACCTGATCGTCGAATTCCTCCACTCCCACTTCCCTGTCAATGCCAGTGAAATTATTTTCAATATGACAGTATCCGGGCTCCGTCCCATCATCAGCCATCCCGAACGAAATCCGTCTGTTATCCAAAATCCGGAAAGACTCCACACGCTGGTTCAGAGCGGCGCCCTGGTTCAGATCACGGCAGCCAGCCTGACCGGCGAGTTTGGCCGGGACGCCCAGGCCTGCGCGCTCCACCTCCTTCGGCAACGGATGGTCAGTTTGTGGTGTCGGACGGCCATGGAGCCAATGGCCGGCCACCGGTGCTTTCTGAGGCTTTTAAAGCTGTTAAAAAGTATTTTGGAAAGGAAACGGCAACCGCACTGTTCACTACCAACCCGGAGGCAGTGTTAGAGGGTAGAACTTTGAGTGAGGAGTGAAAAGGGAAAAGTTAAAAGTGACTAAAGTTAAAAGTGATCTAAAGTGACTTAAGTTAAAGAAAGTGCCTAAAGTAAAATAAGTTTGAAGTGCCTAAAGTTGAAAGTGCCTAAAGTTGTGGTAGGCGCTTTCAGCGCCGGCAATATAGAAGATGGAAAAAAATAAGATTGATCTCGCTGCAGGCGAGCACCATAACTTTAGCTCACTTTAGTTCACTTAAGTCACTTCAAACTTACCAATCCTATTGTTATCCCCTGACACCCGACATTTATCCGCCTCTGGAGGACCTGGAACCTGAAACCTGAATTTTGCTAAAACTAATCCAGAGAATCTACCTGTTTCTGTTGATCTTTTCGCCCCTGGCCTTTGGCAGCGTGGAGCTATGGTCAAGGACAATCATGGAAGGGCTTTCGTTTTTGGCCCTTTTCTTGTTATACGTCCTCTACGCGGTTAAAAAAGAGCCATTTTACCGGGCGCCGGGCATTGTTCCGCTGCTTATTTTTCCTGCCTATATCCTGCTGCAGGTGATACCGCTGCCTGCACCTTTTGTAAAGGTCCTCTCGCCGCAGACCCATGCCCTGTACCAGGAGTCCATCGGCCTGCTGGCTCCAATAGATTGGATTTCGCTCTCCATCAATCCAAAAGAGACCCTGTCGGAATTTTTCCGTTTTGGATCGTACGCCAGCTTTTATATTTTGAGCGTTCAGCTGCTGAGCGATAAGACATTTTTAAAAAAAGCGGTGAATACGGTGGTTCTCTTTGCATCTCTTCTCGGATTTTTTGCCATTTTACAGCATTTTACCGCCGATGGCCGGATTTACTGGTTCATGGAACCGTTTCGCGGAACCCCTTTCGGCCCTTACGTCAACCGCAACCATTTTGCGGGTTTGGTGGGCATGACCTTTCCGCTGGTGCTGGCCATGTTCCTTTATAACAAACCCCGAATCAACTACAGCGGTCTACGAACCCGGCTGGCGGAGTTTTTCAGCTACAGAAGCGCTAATACCTATTTTTTGCTCGGGGTTGGCCTGGTTTTGCTGGGACTGGCTGTTTTTTTAAGTCTGTCGAGGGGCGGCATCATCAGCCTTTCCCTGGCGACCTGTTTTTTTGGGCTGCTGCTGGCTGTGCGGGGGACTGACCGGGGCCGGGGCTTGTTAGTCCTGACCCTATTCTCCGTTGTCCTGCTGTCGGTCGGATGGTTTGGTTGGGAACCGATTTTTGAGCGCTTCAACCGGATCCGGAACCCCGCTGGTGATATCGGTGAGGCTAGGATTCCCCGTTGGAAAGCCAGCCTCGACGTCGTCCGGGACTATCCGGTAACCGGTACCGGTTTTGGCACCTTTACGGATATCTATAAAGGGTACCGCAAAGAGCCGACCGGAAATGTGGTCACCCACGCCCACAACGATTATATTCAGCTGGCAGTTGAAGGCGGCATAATCGCCGTCGGGCTGGCGGCATGGTTCCTGATATCGATTCTTGCAACGTATAGGAGGTTTTTGAAACGCCGGGACCCCTATTGTGTGTATCTTTATCTGGGGGGCCTCACGGGTCTGGTTGCCATTCTGATCCACAGCATCACCGACTTTAATCTTTACATCGGCGCCAACGGGCTCTACTTTTTCTTTATCTGCGCCATATGCGTATCGGCCGCGTATACAAAGATCCGATCCGGCTCGAGCGCTACCTCTCTGAAACGGATGGATACCCGATGGGTAAAACTGCTAATTTTCCCGGTTGCGATCCTGCTGGTGTCAAGCCTGACGGTCAACGGCGGTGGATTTCTGGCGAATCTCCATTTCAACTCCATATTGTCGGTTTTTCAAAAAAACGAACTGGTTGACCAAGACCACAGGCAGATTATCGACCATGCGCAAAGCGCGATAAAATACGATCCGTTCGACAGCCTTTATTACACCTTTTTTGGAGATGCTAAAAATTCTCTGGGTTATGAAGAGGCCGCCTTTTTGTACTACAAAAAAGCGCTTTTGTTAAATCCCGCAAACGGTCTTTACCTTCAGGTGCTTGCAGATTATGTGTCTGAGCGGGGTGATAAAGCCACCGCCGACCGTCTTTATCAGGCGGCTACACAGCGGGATGTAAAGAGCAGCCATCGCTTTGCCAACTATGGCTTCTGGCTGATGGAAAACCAGCAAAAAGAAAAAGGGATTGAGACCCTGCAGCACGCCATCTCCCTGTCTCCCAGGCGGACCCGGCGTTATCTTGATTTGCTGGTCGAAGAAAAATTGCTGGGCAACAAAGATCTGATCAGGGTTCTGCCTCCACAGGTTGAACCCCACATACTTTTTGCCGAGTATATGGAAGAGTATCTGACCGAACATTTGATTGAGGAGAAAAAATATGACCTGACCAACGCTGCTTACAAAAACGCACTGGCCTATCTGGACGAGGAGGCGGAGGTCAAATTGTCATTTTTTACTAGGGTTCATCGGTACTACGTTAAACAGAAGCGGTATGAGGATGCCCTGGCAGTGATACAAACGGGTATAACATATCTGCCGGAGAACGGACGGATTCGTGTAATCGCCGGATCGCTCTATGAAAAACTCGGGATCAATTACCGGGCAATCGAGGAGTACAAAACAGCGCTGGTCTTTGATCCAAAAAACAAACAGGCCAAAAGACGGCTCAAAAAATTGCAGTAACCATAAAAACAAAGGAGATCGAAAATGGATGAAAAGAGAAGCGGCAAAGAGAGACGCTCCGGAAAAGATCGAAGAAATGGCGGGGTTTCTTCTTATAATGGCCCGGAAAGAAGAAGCGAAAAATACAGAAGAAGCGGCACTGACAGGAGAAAGAGGAAGAAAACCGATTGAAAATATTGAGGTTTTAAAACAACTTCTAAAATAAGACCACCCATACGATCCATCCAACAGCAAAGGGCAGCCGGTGAAAACCGGCTGCCCTTTTTTTGTGGATTTTCAGGACAGCCCTTTTCCACTTGCAGCTGAAAGTAGCGTTGTAGAGTCCACACTATAATAGCCGAGTGCTCGCTTGAACCAGATCAGATTTCGATATAGACTGTAAGGGAGATCCTGCTTCCAACCATAACGCTCCCGCCGTTTGGCGTTGTGAGTCTCAAGACGGTTTTTCACAACCTTTAAAATGGGCGCATTTCGGGCAGACATTTTCAAGGGTATGATCCATTTCACCTTGCCCGACTTACTGAGAATCTAGCAAAACTGTCCCGGTACCGGTATTGCGGTCATTCTGTTTTCCCACGGTCTTTTATCCCTTTCGACCCAGTTCTTCTTTTTTTCTCCATGTAAATTTCTCCCTTTTGACATAAGTCAATTCAACTTCTATACGATGGGTTATAATATCCTGGATTTGATTTGACCATATTTTATCAGTTTACACGATATTTCAAAGAGGAAAAGAAAATGAGTAAGAGAGTATATATCGATGAAGACGAATGCATCGGCTGCGGGTCATGTGAGGAGATCTGCCCTGAAGTTTTCAAGCTCAATGAAGAGACAGACAAGGCGGAGGTCATTAAACCAAAAGGCGGCCCGGAAGAGCTTATTGAAGAAGCAATAGAGACATGCCCGGTGGATTGTATCTATTGGGCGGATTGATCAAAAACGAATTTTCTATCCATGGATGGACAGGAACCTTTCCGTCAGCCGAAATGGGGAGGTATTTGCCAAATTTAATGAGGCAAATGAAAGATTGGATATTCTCTTTCAAAATATGAAGAGTTGATCACTGAGCGGGAGGTAAAAGAAGATGCGAGAGATAATTAAAGCGAATATGAAAGAATTAAAGTCTTTTGATGAGAGAAAGTTTAATCCCAAAGTTTTATATCAAACCGATAACATTAAAGTGATCGCAGCTTATTTTAAACCGGGACAGTTTATTCCAGTTCATACTCCCGGAGTAGATGTGGTCATTTGTGTTCTTGAAGGAGAGGCAGAGATTGTCGCTGGAGAGGAGAAATTTGTCGCGAAAAAGAATAATTTGATTGTTGTGCCAAAAGGCATAAGAAGAGGAGTTAAGGCGTTGACGGAGCTTAGTCTTTTACATGTTGTTCAGCCTGCGCCGTCAGAAAAAGACCACATCGAGGTCCATCAGAAGATTGCCACGGGAAAATTTGAGTAGGTCATTACTCAAGTTTCGCAACCCTATCAGGGCACGGTGCCGCATCTGGTGTGGGGTAAATAAAATTTCTTTTTACCCTATGCCTGATGCGACTTTCCTTAAAATATCAGGTGCGAAACTTGAGGTCATTAATCCTGAAAAATCTTAAAAGGAGGCAAACCGAAGCAGCGATAGGGGTGAGATGAAATTTAAAAAAGTATCATCAATCAGAAAGAGATTTGAGGGATTGCAATGAGTCTAAAAGATGAATTCAAAAAGATGGTCACGGGGTTAACGACAAAATTTACGCTTCCGCCAATATCGAACATTTTCTTTCCGCCTTTCTATAAAGGCGGCCAACCAAAAGATGCTCAATTTATGGCCATCAGTCTAGAAGGCGGGGCGGCCGGCGTCAGCTTTGTTCTCCTGCCTGATGAAAAAATGAAAGAATACACTGCGTTACAGCCGTCGGATTTTGTCGAGAAAAATCCGCGCGAATTTGCGCTTGAATTCGGCAATGACAATCCTGTTAAAGAGATGATCAGTCTGGCGGCCATCAATGCAATTTGTCAGCATGTGATGAAGGAGACCAATTTCGCGGTTGATTATGCTACCGATTCATTGGGGCTGTCATCGGTTTCCGCGGGAGACAGGGTCGGCATGGTCGGGTTGTTCTCCGGACTGATTAAGACCATCGAGAAAGCCAACGCGGAACTGGTTATCATTGAAAAAAATGAACAGTTGATTCAAAAATTTCCCAATCTGCCAATTACCCTGGATGCGACGAAATTGAGCACATGCAATAAGATCCTATGCACCAGTACCACCATATTGAACAATTCACTGGATGAGATTCTTGCCCATTGTTCACCGGATGCATTTGTCTCAATTATCGGTCCTACGGCGGGATATTTCCCGGACCCACTTTTTGACCGCGGTGTAAATGTTGTGGGTGGAAGGATAGTAAAGAACGGCGAATTGTTTCTGCAGCTGCTTGCAGAAAGAAAACGCTGGGGAGACGCTACACAAAGGACCTGTTTCCAGAAGCAAACCTACGCCGGTATAATTTAACCCTAATTGAGCATAAATAAAATGGCAAACTAATAAAAAAATCTTCAGTTTTGAAGGATTGCATTGAACATATGATGCATCAGTATATCTTCAGTAGATGAAATATAAAAGAACAGCAAATGCCCATTTCATTTACCCTTCGGGAAAACCGATGATACCCAATCTCCGGTGTTATCAGGGCCTTGCGGTAAATGACTACAGCTGCGGTCCTGATGCTTTGGATCTGGGGCATCCTCGACTTTCGCTCAATTAGGGTTTAATCGCTGAATTAGAAGGTCTCGACCTCCTCCACAGCCACTTTTACCACATTTTTAACCTCCATGTTTTTCTCAGCATACTCGGCGGTTAATTGATCGAAAAGTTCACCTGAGTTGAGGATACTGCCTTTTCCCCAAATGCGGCAGCCCTTTCGCGCTGCGGCATCTAAACAGATGACGGCCACCTGGGGATTCTCCCTTATGTTGGCGACAGTACGGGGAGAGGCAATGTCTGCAAATACAACATGTTCATCATCCAGAACGCGCAACGATCCCTTGGCAGAGACATTTGGCTTTCCGGTCCTGCTTGCGGTAGCCAACAACGCCGGGCGTATTTCTCCGATTGCCTTTT
>DRHF01000174.1 GCA_011049715.1 Desulfobacterales bacterium | reverse complement strand
GGCAAGGATGATTTTTGCGGATACTTTGCAGGGGCGGGTTGTGATGAGCCTGCAAATCCGTAAACTTATTAGCTAGGCCGCAGTTGATTCAGCGGGGACACCGGAAAACAGGGGCGGGGTTTTCCATGTTTTCTATTTTACAATCATATAACTGACCATCCAGGGGTATATCGTTTCCAGCAAAACAGACACCTCAGATGTATCAATATTAAGGCTTATTCCTGAAGGGATAGGTCTGCTCTTTTTTTGGGGGCATAGGAAATAAGGATTAATGAAGCGACGGAAGCGTGGCGGTATTTTAAAACGAATGAGTACCTTTTTTCGGCGTGGTGCGTCCTATGGCCCCGGGCATGATTATTACTATGGCAATTTTGTAGGTCCGACAAAGGCGGGGGTGCCGGTTGATGAATATATCGCCCTGAATTTTTCGGCTGTTTATAATGCAATTACAATTATATCGCAGACTATAGGGAGTCTACCCCTTCATCTTTACAAAAGAACCAAACGAATTACACAAAAAGTAGTGAATAGACCGGGTTATGGTGTCCTTCATTCGGTAGCAAACCCCGAAATGACAGCAATGACCTATCGGGAAACTACATCCGCACATGAATTGAGTTGGGGCAACTCGTATTCTTTTATTGTGCGGAACGGTATGGGGCAGATCGTGGAGCTTTGGCCGATTACACCGAACAGGGTCAAGCCCTATCGGGAAAACGGGCAGTTAATTTATGAGATCGATATCGACAAGGGTGAAAAGAAGGATTTTTCAAGGGATCAGATTCTACATATTCCAGGTTTAGGGTTTGACGGTTTGACCGGCTATTCAGTTCTAACTAAAGCCAGGGAGTCGATTGCATTGGGCATGGCGACGGAAGAGTTTGGGGCGCGGTTTTTCGGTCAAGGCACTAACCCGGCGGGTGTTTTGGAAATGGAGGACGATTTAGGGGACGGATACGAAGATTTTTTAAAGAAATTTAAGGCAGGTTTCGAGGGGTTAGGAAAATCACACAAGGTAATGATTTTAGAACACGGTTTGAAATACAAACCTCTCGGAGTGAAGCCAGAAGATGCTCAATTTTTGCAGACCAGGGCATTTACCGTCGTAGAAATCGCCAGATGGTTCAATATTGAGCCCATGAAATTGAAGGATCACTCCAAATCCTCATTTGACAATATATCTTCTCTCCAAATCAGCCATGTAATTGACTGCATCAGGCCATGGCTTGTCCGGCGTGAACAAAATTATAATATGCAATTACTGTCACCGGAGGAGAGGCGGCGCGGCTATTACTATGAGCATGTTATTGAGGGCCTTTTAAGGGGTGATTGGCAGGCAAGGGGTGAATTTTATACAAAAATGTTTAATGTCGGAGCTTTTTCACCGAACGATATCCTTGAAAAAGAAAATATGAATCCGGGTGGTCCAGAGGGCGACGAACGATTTGTCCCCATGAACATGATGCCACTATCGATGGCCCGGAAAATGATAGAGATGCAAGATGAGCCAGACGACGAACCCGAACCATCAGACGATGATAGCGAACCGCCGACCGATGAAGAAAACAACCGAGAATTTTGGAAGGCAATAAGCCAAAAGGCAAAGCAGATAGAATACAAAGAGGGCATTGCAACGCGATCCATTAAGGGCCGGGAACGAATAAGCAAGCGATATTATCCACTTATTAAGGCAGCGGCAAAACGGATCGTAAATAAAGAGGGCAACGCCGTAAAAAATCAGACCAAAAAGCAGCGGAGCCAACGGGCCGAGGCGTCAATGGAAAAGTGGCTGAATAGTTTTTATCGAAAGATGCCGGATTACATTATACAGGAACTTGGGCCTGTGTTCCGGTCATTTTCAGAGGCCATTATCGAGGAGTCTGCCGTTGAGATTGGGGTTGAACCAGACCCGAAAGATATGGATCAGTTCATTAATGACTATATTGACCGATACGCTGAACGCCATGTTGAATCGAGCCGTGGGCAGCTTGTATCGATATTAAACAAACCGGATGAAGAAAAGAAAGACAAGACCGAAACGGTTGAACGCCGCGAATGGGCCGATGATATAGACGACCGGGTAGACGAATGGTCTGAAG
>DRHF01000173.1 GCA_011049715.1 Desulfobacterales bacterium | reverse complement strand
ATGCCCTAATTCGATGCAGGGCCAACGTAAGGGCGTTGTGTCATTCTAATAGATGGCAAGCCCCGGACTTTGATCGAAAAGCTAATGAATTTTTGGAGGGGTTATGAAATTCGAAATTAAATCAGCTACAAACGGATTCATCCTTAAATGTGAGGATGATAGCGAATTGTACGTTCATCAAGAAAGTGATGAAGTAGAGGTTTTTGCAGACTTTTTAAGATTGCTATGTGATGCCTACGGGCCACAAGACGGTCGATATGAAGCACAACGCATCCATATACTTGTCAGGCCCGGTGATAAGCATCCTGATTTTAACGGCTGCCCTGAGTGTGGGGAGCATGTGGAGAAAATATGAAAAAACTTACAATATACCAAAGCGAAGTTGCAAAGTGGAAGGACAGCCAATATCAAGATTATGCATCTGAAACTATTTACGGAAAGCGATTGCGGCTGCGTATAAATATGGAAGGGAATTATATTGTTTCTCATGGCGAGGAAGTCCTTTATTGCGGATATTCAACCGTTTCAGCAGTCAGGGCGTTTAATCTGTGCGAAAAACCATAATTAACAAGGAGGGAAAATGGAATCAAAAGAATTTCACTATGAATCTGATATAGAAATACATCCCTTGATTAAAGGTAAAACTATCAAGAAATTTGGGTTGGATGAGGATCGGACCGATGACTATATGGTCTTTGAGTTTACAGATGGAGCGGTATTGAGAATTAGGTATGACTATATCTATGAATGGTGGATGGAGGGGGTAGACTAATAAAATGACAAGCCTACAACCACTAAAATATTTCGTATGCAAACCAAGATCAAAAACACCGACCGACAAGCACGCCTTTGCATCCAGGATGGCAATGGAAACGTATGCAAGGGTAATCGGGGAAACGGATGAAGAATTTGCCGGGGTGATTATGGCATGGGTCGAACATGAAAAGGAACTTGTTACTTGGATGGAGGGGAGGTGAACAATTATGACGACGACAACATCGGCAGGAATAGGATTGGGCAGTGTAATCGCAGTTACTATATAATGGTCGGTAAATCAGTCCATTCTATGGGCTCTATTGCACGGCATCTTTTCGTGGTTTTATATTATTTATTTTGCAATCACTCGATAAGGGGTAGCAAATGAAAACAATGAATAAGATTTTACAGACGATAATATTTACAGTCCTGTTTTTCGGGGGACCAACACTAATGGGATGGCTTGTATTTGACGGGTTTTTATACCCCGTATATTGGTTGATTGGGTTCGGATTGTTTTGTGTATTCATAGTTATAACGGCTGTCTTTCTTTATGGGCTTATAGAGGGCTGGAAATGAAACGAATATTCCTTGATGTAGACGAACCGCTTGCCGATTTTGTCGGTGCGGCCAACACGTTCTATGGCGTAAGCATGCCCAAAGAGGAAATAACTAAATGGGAACTGCCATACGAGCGATATGGCAAAACGCACAACAGCTTTTGGGACGGCTTGAACGAGGACTTTTGGGCCGATATGCCAAAACAGCCGTGGTGTGATGAACTAGTGGACTTTCTGGAATCGCAGGATGACTATTCGGTCTGTTTGCTGACCGCACCAAACCGAGACAATGCAACTGGAAAACAACGCTGGATCCGAAAGAACTTGCCCATCTATAAGGATCACTATTTTATAGGGCCGACTAAGTGGCATTGCGCGGGTCCGGATTCGATATTGATAGACGACCGTGGAAAGAATTGTGAGGATTTTGTGGCGGCAGGTGGTCGGGCGATCGTGTTTCCGGCTCCTTGGAATCATAGACGATATTGCACTGACCCCATAAAGGAAGTGAAGTGGTTGTTTGGTCTTCTTGATAGCAAAATAAAGGTTATGGAGGTGGTTTAAATGAGCGCATTCATAAGAGAAGCAAGTGTCGAATGTCCGTGGTGTGGGGCCACCGTTTATAAAGAAGTTAGCCCTGATATGAATTTGGAAATGGTCGTTTTTGAGTGTATTAATAATGATGGTGCAGATGCCGCAATTAGAAAGTTAACCGGCTGCGAAAAGCGATTCATTGGACTGATATTATTTAAAGTAACGGTTGAAGAAATACAGAAGGTTTTTGATGAATGAGAGAACTTTCCCTATTCAGCGGTGCAGGTGGCGGATTATTAGGAACTCACCATTTATTAGGATGGAATACAATAGGAGCAAAATGTGAAAAACTGTACCCTATGTAAAATACAAGTACGAGAATATGCGGCAAGGGGTTTGTGTTGGGCTTGCTATTCAAAAGGTAGGCGACAGGGAAAATGGGCGATTAGATACGACAATAAACCCGTCACACTTGAACGATTAGATTTGGCGTGGATGGCGGGTTTTTTTGATGGTGAGGGGTCTATTAGTTTAAGCGTCCACACGCAACCTAAAAACAGAATCCAGGTTCAAATTCAAATAACGAACAGCATAAAAGCCACGCTTGAACCTTTCTCGAAATACTTTAGTGGCAATATAAACAAACATTATCGTAAAAATCCCAAAGAATTACCCCAATACAAATGGAGTCTACAAAGTGCTAAAAAAAGTTATGAATTTCTCAACCGTTTTATGCCTTATTTCCGAGCCAAAGCAGATGTGGCAGAGTTAGCTATCAAGGCGTTAGAAATACAGTTAAACCATAAGCCAAGAAAGGGGTTTGGCTATACTGACGATCAGATAGAATTTTTTAAAGAAACAAAGCAAAATATTATTAGGCTCAACAAGTGCAGTTAAAATATTTGAGCCTGTTTTCTGGTGCGGGTGGAGGAGACTTAGCATTTCAGCACCTACTTGGACATCAATGTATAGGATATTGTGACAATGACGATTACTGTCAAAGGGTTATCGCCCAAAGAATCAAAGACGGGCTCCTCGATGAAGCCCCAATATTCGGGGATATCCGAACATTAACAAAAGAAATGCTTGACTATGCCGTCAACCTATGCTATCGTTCCAGTAAACTATTAAAGGAGAACGATAATATGGCAGCAAAAAGGAAGGATTACGATTTGGGGGTTGAATTATACAATTCCGGTTTATCAATCCAGAATGTAGCCGATTACTATGCGGTAACAAGACAGGCAATGTGGGCTATTTTATCGCGGAGGGGAATAAAATTCCGTCCTCAGAAAAGATATGGGGATGATAACCATTTCTTTCGTGGTGGAATAACTGCGAGTGACAGGGCGCAGAATATTTTAGAACACGCCGTAGAAAAAAAGATTATCGGGAAAAAAACCCATTGTGAAAAGTGTCAGGACACAGGAACTTTTGCTGATGGACGAACCAAGGTTCAGGCCCACCATGCAGATTACAATAAACCTTTAAAAGTTAAGTGGTTATGCCAACGATGTCACCATGAATGGCATAAACATAATATTGCTATTGAAAGAAAGGAGGATAAATTGGAAACCACCGATGGCTACATTGATGTAGTCGCGGCTGGTTTCCCATAAACTTTGTCAACCTTTTTCAGTAGCGGGAAAAAGAAAGGGAGTTGCAGATGACAGAAATATGTGGCCCGAAACAATCAGAATCGTCAGGCTTTGCAGACCGAAATACGTTTTCCTCGAAAATGTCCCCGGACTCCTCTCGGCGAGGGTGGATTGCGAAGTGGAACGGAAAGTATTGGGAGACCCCTCAAAAATCTCTGTTCCATACTTCGGAACCATTCTCAGAGACCTTTTCGAAGTCGGGTACGATGCAAAGTGGGCGTGTATATCCGCTAAAGATTGCGGTGCGCCACACAAGAGGGAACGGTTGTGGATTGTGGCCTACTCCAACAGTAGCGGAAGCAGACAAGATACCCAATAAGGCAAACTATGGACAAATTGGTCTATCTAATCATCCGAGAATTAGGGGTCTACCTGATAGGGAGAAAGCAACAAAAAGTAGAGGCGGGAAAAAGATGAAATGGCCCACCCCACACGGATTTAGCAAGGATGGCAAAAGCAACGGGCCGAGCGGGAACGAATTAGGCTATGCGGTGAACCGATCGACATGGCCTACGCCACAAATGAGGGACTACAGAAACCAACATGGTCAAGATTCAGATGCCTTTAATAAGCGAAAGGAACATAAAAGAGGGGTGAGTCTTGTTGAGGAAAACCAACGAAGGGGAAATATTGGTCAACTCAATCCCGATTGGGTAGCCTGGCTCATGGGTTTTCCTATCGGCTGGACTTCATTAGAACCGATGACCGAAATGATATGGCTTGATTGGAGCGTTGACCCTGCGGATTTGGAGAAGCCGTTGGAATTGGCAACCCCGACAGCCACAATGACCATTCGGTCTGATAAGGTTCTTGATAGTAATAGAATACCACAACCGAACGAGTTTGCAACTGGCAAACTGCCCAAAAACGCAGGGAATGATTTGGAGAAATATCAGAATCGGCCCATATCAACTGGCCCAATCCCAAGAGTCGCCACCGGAATAAAAGACCGTGTAAACCGATTAAAAGCACTCGGAAACGGGCAAGTTCCGTTATGTGCTGCGGTTGCATGGGAGATCTTGAAACCTTGATGCCAAAAAGACGATCTATACCAATAGAATCAAGACGCGCAGTAATAGAAAGGGACGAATATACTTGTCAATATTGTGGAAAAGTAGCCAAATGGGTTGTGGGTAATAAAAACGGTGTTAAAAATATCTATATGAAAAAGCAACCCGATTGCCATCGGTCAAAAATGTGGGACTGGGATGACCCGGAACCATTCGAGATTGACCATATCATACCAGTATTCAAAGGAGGGGGGAACGATATCGATAATTTAATTCTTTCTTGCCGAAGATGCAATAGGGAGAAAGCGCATGGTTAAACCCTCTCCAGCCTTTCAATTCTATCCATCCGATTTCTTGTCAGATGAAAATGTGGCTATGATGGACAATCGGGAAGTCGGGTGTTATATTAAATTGATTTGTCACTGTTGGAAGCAAGGGTCAATTCCGGTTAACATGGAAAGTTTGGGATTATTGTGCGGAGAAGATGAATCAACAATGGCCGAATTATGGGCCAACATAAAACCCTGTTTTCGAGTGAAGGGAAAAAACCGATTAATCCACCTAAGATTAGACCGTGAAAGAAAAAAACAAAAAGAATGGCGAAAAAAAAGTTCAGCCGGTGGAAAAAAAAGTGCGGAATTGAAAGCTGCAAAGGCTCTAAAACAAAGAGATTCGGCAAGGGTGGTTGAACCAAAGGCCAACCGTACGCTTGAACCAAAGGTCAACTCTTCATCTATATCTATATCTTCCCCTTCATCTTCTATTAAAGAATTAGATACTAACGTATCTAATATAGATAAAGTTTCAAAATCAAACTCGAATTGCCCCCACGAAAAAATCATCGAATTATATCACAAAACATTGCCGATGTGTCCCCAGGTTCGAACATGGCCTGACCACTTGAAATCGATATTAAGATCACGTTGGAAAACCAAAAATCAAGACTCGATAGAATTTTGGGAAAGGTTTTTCGTCTATGTGTCTCACAGTAAATGGCTCACCGGTCAAGCCAGTGATTGGTGTGCTAACCTTGAATGGCTGATAAGGCCAACCAACTTTACAAAAATTTCAAATGGTAGCTATCACCAAAACATGAACAAAACATACAAAAGCATGGAGGGATGGATTGATGCACAGCGATAACGAAAAAAAGAAAATAGCAGAAGCGTTCACGGCCCTTTGCGAGCTACACGATAAGAAAATATCACCTGTTGCCCGTAAAATGTATGCCGAGACATTAAAGGGGTTTAGTGCCGATCAAATTACTATGGCAATCAGCCAATCAATCAGGGAGCACAAATGGTTTCCAAAACCGGCTGAACTTATCGAGCTTATCAATGGCCCAACCCCCCAAATCGAAGATATAGCAGAAACGCAAGCCAATTTCGTTATCAGTCAAGTCCGAAAACTCGGATCATGGAGAACGCCTGTTTTTGTATGTTTTGTTCATGTTTTGGTGATAGCTACCATTTGAAATTTTTGTAAAGTTGGTTGGCCTTATCAGCCATTCAAGGTT
>DRHF01000172.1 GCA_011049715.1 Desulfobacterales bacterium | reverse complement strand
TTGCACGGTTTTCTAAAAAGCCTCTTCAAGCTTAATCTCATATAATTTTCATTTTAAATTCAATTCGTTATAAATGAAAAAATAATATTGATTTTATGAATAATAGTTATTTACCTTCCAAAAATAATAATATATGTAATGATATGAATAGGTTGCGATTAATAAGAAATTAAAAACCAATCCGTGAGGCCAAAATTGAAGAATCTGTCAAATTATCATCTTGGGAGCTTCAATAACGTCCCAAAGGATAATATTAGAGCGGTCGGCTAAACGTACAAGCTTGGAAGAGGATTTATCGTAACTATACGAAATAATGCGTAAAATGATCTTTATAAATCAATTTTAAGGTCGATATAAGCCGATATACGGTGTGATCGATTAATCGGAAATAGGTAGGGTCATCCAAATTATTGATCGCTGTTTATATGTGATGTTAGACAGAAAAAGATCGAGGAAGTCAACCATTAAAGGTTACCCTATGGTTACCCCACAAAAAAAGGGGCTACAGAAAATAAGCTGTAACCCCTTGATATTATTGGTAGCGGGGGCTGGATTTGAACCAACGACCTTCGGGTTATGAGCCCGACGAGCTACCAGACTGCTCTACCCCGCAATATAACTTTTAATCGATAAGTATAATCCAGCTTGGGGAAATAGTCAAGGTATTTTTTGGGAATTGATGAGAGAATCGATCGATTGTTTCAAATGATCTAACGCTTTTTCAGAGACCCCTTTGTTGCTGCAGTGATAAAGAATCTGTTTGGTCCGGCTGTGGTGGCCGGATATGACTGTGAGAGAAGACCGTGGCACCTTGAGATATTTTGCGAGATATTGAATGCACATCCTGTTGGCCGCATCATTTACAGGGGGGGCTGTCAGTTTAATTTTAAGCGCATCGCCATGGAGCCCTATGATCTGATTCCTTGAAGACCTCGGTTGAACAAAGACCTTGAACGTCAATCCTTTGGGATGTTGATTTATCGGCAGCAAGTTTTTACCCTATGGCCACAACTTATCTGTTTATTTGCATGCGAGACCTTAGTGCTCTCATTCGTAAATTGTATAACGTATTTTATGACAGTATATGGACATGATTCACCGCAAAGGCACAGAGAACGCAAAGTCCGCCTAGGCGGATTCGTTTGTCGGTGACCCCGGTTAAATAGTCTGCCGAATTTAACTGGGCAGGGACGCCGACAAACGAAAAACATCATGCCTGCGGCAATCCGCTCACAAACAAATTCTGCCCGAAGGGCTTGGATTTATTCCTTTTTGCCCTTCTCAGCGAAAAGGAATAGGGAAAAATCCTCAGTGTACTCTGCGCCTCGAATGAGTGGAGCGAATGGGCGGTGAGACAAAATATTATACGTTACCTTAGTTAAGAATATGTGTACTTAGCGATAGGGTTTTAAGGCTGAGATCAGTTCTTTTTTTGAAACCGTTGCGGTTCCCACCTTGCCGACAACAATGCCGGCAGCGGCATTGGCCAGGGAGATCCCCTCCTCAAGGGATGCCTTTGATGCAATCGAAAGCCCTAAAACCGCGATGACCGTATCTCCGGCACCGGAAACATCGTAGACCTGACGTGCCTCCGTCAGGATTTGGTAAGGCTTTTTGCCTCTTTCAAAAAGAACCATGCCTTCCTTCCCGCATGTGATCAAAAGTTTACCGATATCGACGGTCTCAAGGATCAGGTTGCCTGCTTCAAAAAGGGCAGACTGATCAATAATTTCAATACCCGCCGCAAGTCCGGCCTCTTTCTTGTTGGGCGTCAGTAGGGATACCCCCGCATATTTTGAAAAGTTGAACCCTTTTGGATCGGCGATCGTCATTTTTTTGTGCTTTTTGGCCATGTCAAGCAAACAGGTGATGAGCGCAGGGGTGAGAAAACCTTTGCCATAGTCGGAAATCAGCACCACATCCACTTTGGATATGATCTTTTCAACAAAATCCGAAACCGCCCCAAAGGTTTGGTCGGATATTTGATCTCTGGTCTCCCGGTCGATTCTGAGCACCTGTTGACCGGTTGCGATAATCCGAATCTTCCGGGTAGTCGGCCGGTTGGGTTCCTGGATGATCCCTTCGGTATCCACCCCGAGTTCATTGAATTTTTTAAGCAGACGTTTTCCATTCAAGCCGGACCCGATGACGCCGATCGCCGACACATTTGCCCCCAGTGCAACCAGGTTGTTCACCACATTCCCGGAACCGCCCAATTTAAAATCTTCATTTTTTACCAAAACAATGGGAACCGGCGCTTCAGGGGAGATGCGATCAACTTCCCCCCAGATATATTCGTCTATCATTAAATCGCCAACCACCAGAACATTGCATCGGTCAAATTTATCAATATCTATTTTCATCATTCAGCCCTGATTTGAAAATGAAAATACCTGCCAAGAAAAGATTAAGAGGGTGTAGCATGACTTGTGATTAATTTCACTAAAAATTCCGGGGGGCGAACCACCCGGCCGTTGCGGTCCACACAGGCATGCTTGGTATAGCCTTTTGCCAGAATTTTTTCGCCGTCCTCGCTGAAGATAGTATAATCAAACTTCATCCCGCCCTTGATGCGGATGTCGAGGGCGGTTTCAATTTGCAGAATATCGTCATATAGCACGGGTGCGATGTATTTGCAGAAGGCCTCGGATACAGGGAGAAATAGCCCTTTGATTTCAATGGCTTTATATGTCAGTCCCAAAGACCTTAACAATTCGGTGCGTCCGATTTCAAACCACCGGAAATAGTTGGCATTATAGGCGAAGCCCATTTTGTCCGTGTCCCCATAAATGACGCGGCTGAATGTTCTATTCTTCAGCAATGGTCGCCTCAGGCATGGTTTCCAATAATTTTGAGAATGATATTTTTAAGTTCGTCATAATTGTATGAAACCGGTAGTTTTGGGAGCTCACGTTTTATATTGTCCGGTGGCCGGAAAAGAATGCTGCTGTCCGCTGCCATTAGCATGCTGATATCATTGTAGGAATCCCCGATGCCGATGACCCTGTAGTTAAGATGTTTTAAGGAGATGGCGGTCTTTCGTTTTCCATCTTGCTGACGAAGGTTGTATCCTGTGATCGACCCATCCGGCCCGACTGACAGGGAATGACAAAAGAGAGTGGGCCAGCCCAGTTTTTCCAGCAAGGGACCTGTAAATTCTACAAAGGTATCGCTTACAATGATAACCTGGATATTTTTCCGGAGCCAGTTCAGAAAGTCCACAGCCCCGTCAAGGGGTTTCATGCCTTGAATAATTGTTGTAATATC
>DRHF01000171.1 GCA_011049715.1 Desulfobacterales bacterium | reverse complement strand
TAAAATAATAAAGCTTCCTGCTTTTCTTATCAAAGCTGTTTATCTTCTACCGTTTATTTTGTTTGCCGTCTGGTTGCTGCAATTGCTCTATTTCCCCAAACTTGAGGTTTTCAAACTGGGTGCCGCCCGATTTGCTCCGATGCTCAAGCCCGCAGAAGAGCAAGATGTCTTCAGTGCAATTTTAATGTCGCGAAAACCGATATCCCCTGGTCATTTTCATATGATTGATGAGTATATTTCCCAGCAGGAATCGATGGCGCCTCTTTGTCTGACGTGTCATGGAACTTATCCCCACAGTAAAGAAAAAAAAGTGCGGGCGATATTAAATTTTCATACCGGTTTTATCGCCTGTGCGGTATGTCATGCCCGCCAAGAGCTCGGAACAAAAAATATTGTTTTCTCATGGGTTGAGCGTGAGACCGGAGAAATCGTCAATAAAGTCCAGGGCGAATATGGTAAATATCCGGCAAAAATTTTTCCGATACAGATCGGCCCCCAAGACCAAAAAAAGATTTTCCGGCCGGTGGAGGAAAAGGCCGCGCGGCAGTATATAAAAATTAAGGATAAATTTAATCCTGACCAGGCTGCTCAGGCTAAAATAAAGCTCCATGAACACATTTCTGCAAAACCGGTATTATGTTCTGATTGCCACCAAAAAGACGGATACCTAAATTTTATAGAACTGGGATTTCCCCTTAAGCGAGTTAATCATTTGAATTCTACCGAAGTCGTCGGTATGATCGAAAAATATAAGACGTTTTATCTTCCCTCTGAATTTGACTTCGGAGTTGAAAAATCCTTCGAAAAATGAAAAAAAAACATTTTGCGATTCTGCCGATTATTGCATGCTTCTTAATATCTCTATCAATAAACAGCGCCTTGGCCCTGGATGAAGGCGGCTGCTTCACCTGTCACCAGTATCCCGGCCTGGTGAGGCTTGCAAAAAAGAACGGGGTAAAAGCACTTCATATTGATGAAGACAAATATTTCAGTTCGCCCCACGGCAAATTACGCTGCGCAGAATGCCACATTACCGTGGAAAAGGTTCCCCACGCCGGTGAGACTGAAGTCGACTGTACCACCAAATGCCATCAAGGCGGTAAAGAAAAAAAACTGCCTGCCAACTATAAGTCAACGCTAAAGGGTTTCCACAAGCAAGGACAATCTTATATCAGCAGTCTGCAGGATGAATCGTCATGCCGGGTCTGCCATCCCTTATATCCGCATAGCGAAAATACCCTGGTAAGGGGTTTTCTTAACCTGCATGCCGGGTTTATGTTCTGTGAAGTCTGCCATATCAACAGAGATAACTTTAATAATCTGTCTTATGAATGGGAAAGCTCTGAAAATGCTGAGTTCATCGGCATACCTTTCGGAACGCATTATAATCCGCAGACCAAGAAAGCCTTGAAGCATTCTTTACATTTTATTTCCAGAATAGCCGCCTTTGAGACCAAAAATGGGAAAAGGCACGCGCTGATGAACACCCGGGACACTGCCAAGGCCAAAGCGTTTGTTCTAAAAGAAAAAAACCTGGACCCTGATGAAAAAAAGAATAAATTAACATATTTTCACCGGGATATTGTAAAAAAAGAGATCAGTGTGGCCTGTGATGAATGCCATTCTACCAACAGTATCCTCGATTTTAACAAATTAGGGTTTGATCAGAAAAAGACCAAAGATCTGATATACCTTAATATTAAAGGCCTGGTGATGAAATATAAAACCTTTTACTTCCCGAAGCTTTTTTGATAGTTCAGGAACAGGTCAGCCACCAAGACACAAAGGCACAAAGAAGGGACATGCATTATAAATCTTTTATCACGCCTGTCCGCCGTACAGGACTTTGGCAGGCGGGAAAGCACGAAGATACAAAAGCACGAAAACTATTTTACTTTGAAAAGCAACCGACTAAAGACCGCTGAGCCTTATCCGGGTATATCTGCAAATCACTTCTGCGTTTATTTCTTATTGCTATCGATACTATTTTTTATCTTCGCAGGCCCTGCTTTCGGGATAAGACTTGTCAACGTAAAACATCTTTTTGATATTACCGGCAAGCTCAATGCCCCCAGTGATGTTGCCGTATCTGCCGATGGACAGATATATGTCGTCGACGGCGTCAACAACCAAATCAAGGTGTTTGACCGCAACGGCAAATTGGTGTCATCCTTTGGACGCCAAGGTTCCGGGAACGGTGAATTCAGATCCCCGCTGGGAATCGACATTGACCGTGCCGGCAATATTTATATTGCCGACTCCGGAAACCACAGGCTGCAGATTTTCAACCGCTGGGGCAACTATAGCGCCCAGATTAAAATCCCCCCCAACAATAAAAAACCCGCAGATCCGACCGACGTCGCCGTTGATGACTCCAGGAACAGGTGTTATATCGTCGATAACGATAATCACCACATCCTGGTCTATGACCTTGCAACTTTTAAGTTGCTCAACACCTACGGCTCGCCCGGCACGGATAAACGTGCCTTCAGGTATCCCTTTTTTATAACCCTGAATAAAGAAAAATACCTCTATATCGTCGATGTCATCAATACCAGAGTGCAAGTACTGAACCCTGAGGGCCTGTTTGTGGCCTTTGTCGGCGACTGGGGTGTTAAAAAGGGAGAATTTTTCAGACCTAAAGGGGTTGCCGTTGACAAGCAGGGCAGAGTCTTTGTCAGTGACAGCTACATGGGGGTTATTCAGGTGTTCGATTCGAACGGCAACTTTTCTGCGGTAGTGGGCGACCCGGCCAAAAACGCGGTTAAAAAATTTCAGACCCCCGTCGGTTTATTTATAGACAAAGAGATGCGGCTTTATGTTGTCGAGATGTTTGCCAACAAGGTCAGTGTCTATAGTATCGAAAAATAAAATCGTGTCACGATTTTATGAAACTCTCGCCCCGCTGAAAGCGTTACGGGATCTAATAAGCAAAAGGGTAAAATTCCTATCCCCGCAGCCCCTTAAAAAAACGGGAATTCCGGCCGGAGAGCATTGTCTGTAAACTGTTTTCATTGGAATAGATCCGCGTGACTTCCGGTTCGTACGAGACACAGCTCACTCCCCTCAATCCGGTAGATCAACAGCCAATCTGGTTCAATATGACACTCACGGAAGTCCTTTAATGTGCCTTTCAACCTGTGGTCTCTGGTTGCCACCGGCAGTTTTTCCCCTTCAACCAATAGCTGTATAATGGTTTTAAGCTTCTCAAAATCCTTGTGTCGTTTTTTTAGTCGCTTGACATCTCGTTTGAACTGAGTATCGCGTCTGATTGATCGCATCGTTCAAATTCCAAGGTCATCAAATAATTCTTCAGCGGAAGAAAAGGCTTTCCCTTTGCCCTGCCTTGCATTTTCAATGGCCTTCATTGTTTTTTCATTGGGAATCTGAAGTTCAAACGGCAGCCCCCGCTGGACTATAATCTGCCGATAGTAGAGCTCAAATGATTTTGACACGGACAATCCCAATGCTTTAAGAATGGCTTCGGCCTCTTTTTTAATTTGCGGATCAATTAATGCCCTGGCTGTGGCAGTTTTCGTTGTTCCCATAGAACACCTCCTTCTTCTTTTATAGCATATAATATGCCATGACGACTGTTATGTCAACAATGCATGGGACACGCATAGGCTGCTTAGTCGATAAAACAAGTGATAACGTGGACGATCAGCTTTCAAGTGGCGTCCCCAAGAGGATTCCCTTCGGCCAGCTCAGGATAAATTCACCTTGTTTTCCCATTAGTAAAGCGGGATATCCCGGGCCTGACTAGACGATGAGGACGTATTTTCTTGGCGTTTGACAAAGCCCTTTTCTCTTTCAGCCGTCGTAACCGCTGTTACTACGGAGTAGTCAGCCGCGAAGTCGGCGATCCCCGCAATGCGAGATCTGCTACGGGCCCATCAAAAATCCCGCCATGGGGGAAGAACCAGATTTTTCAGAACTAAATGAATCAGGCATCTGTTTTGCATTGGTATTGTTTAGATAGAAAAATTATAAGAAATATGATACATTGTGGGACAAGCGATTAATAAAATAGCTTCGCGCTTTTATACACTGCGGCTGCGCCGCTATAAAAGAGGGATATTATCATGTCTGAACCTATCCAGGAACTGTCTATAATCTTTGAAGCTATGGCGGACGGTATTTATATCGTCAAACCCGATTATACGATACAGTTCATGAATAAGGCCATGGTCAAAAATTTTGGAGACGGTACAGGGAAACCATGCTATCGGGTGGTCAATCGCCGGGATGAGAAATGTCCATGGTGCCGTGCAGCAGATATCTTTGAAGAAGGCGCAACGATCCATAGAGAGTTGTATATCCCCATTGTTGATAAAACTTACGACCTCACTGAATTGCCATGGACCAACGCCGGCGGTGAAGTATCGAAATTAGCTATTTTTCATGATATTACTCCGACAAAAGCGTGTGAAGTAAAACTCAAGGCCACGGAACAGGATTACCAGCGACTGTTTGAGCATATGGGCTGCGGTGTGTTTATCAGCAGCAGGGAAGGAAAATTTGTAGATGTCAACCAGACGCTTGTGGATATGCTCGGTTACGAGAGTAAAGAGGAACTTCTTAAGATTGATATTGCCGGGGATCTGTATCTATGGCCTCAAGATCGCCAAAAATTTCAGGAATTGATTGAGAGTCAGGGCCGGGTAGTTGATTATGAAGTCAATTTTAAACACAAAGACGGCCAAGCAATCCCGGTCTTGCTCACCGGCAACGTACGATACGATCAACATGGAAACATCCTGGGATATGAAGGGCTCAATGTTGATCAATCCCAAAGGAAACAGATTGAAAGAGAGTTGGAAAAAACCCAAATTCAGCTCCTGCAGACAGAAAAAATGGCTTCCCTCGGGAAACTGGCCGCCGGCGTGGCTCATCAATTAAACAACCCTCTGGGAGGGATCACCCTGTTTGCCAGATTAATGATGGAAGAGTACGACCTGGAGGAGGGGGCTCAACAAGATTTAGACCGCATTTTAAAAGACGCCCAAAGATGCAGTGAAATCGTTAAGGAGCTGCTTGAGTTTTCACGGCAAACCAGCCGCAACATACAATCCCAAGACATTAACAAGGCCATTTCCCGCACACTGTTTCTGCTTGAAGATCAAACACTTTTTCATAATATCCAGGTAGTAAAGAATCTGGAACCCGCCCTGCCGCACCCTTCGGTTGACATCCAGCAAATGAATCATGTGTTCATGAACATTATCCTCAATGCGGCCGACGCCATGCAGGGCAATGGCCAATTAACGCTGAGGACTTACCGGTCCTCGGAAAATAAGGACAAGGTCTGTATCGAGATAACGGACACCGGACCGGGAATTCCCGATGACATTCTGCCGCATATCTTCGAGCCCTTTTTTACCACCAAGCAGGAAGGCAAGGGCACCGGTCTGGGACTTAGCCTGGCTTATGGTATTTTGGAAGACCATGGGGGCTCGATCAGGGTTAACAGTGCGCCCGGCAAAGGATCCGCTTTCACCATTGAGCTTCCCCTGACCAGACCGGAAAATGGAGTCTAAAACCATGGAAACCCAACATGATACCATATCCATAATGGTTGTGGATGATGAAAAGGACATCCAGGAAGGGTGCGAACGGATCCTTACCCGTATGGGCTGCCGGGTAGTCACGGCCTCCCGGGGAGAAGAGGCTCTCCATATCCTGAAACATGAGCCGGTTTCCATCGTATTGCTGGATCTAATGATGCCCGGCATCGGGGGCATGGAGGTCCTCCAGCGCATTCGGAAAATTGATGACCAGATACTGGTCATCGTCATTACCGGGTACGCCACCATAGATACGGCCATCGAGGCTATGAAACAGGGTGCCTACGATTTTATTCCCAAACCTTTTACACCTGACCAGTTGCGCATCAGGGTCGAACGAGCGCTGGAAAAACTGCAACTTACCCGCGAGGCCGAAAAACTGGACAGGGAGCGCAGAAAGACCCTGGCTGACCTTGATACCGAAAAGAGCCGTATTCGCACCATCTTAGAGTCTCTTCCCAGCGGTGTGGTGGTGACCAATTCCCAGGGGCAGGTAGCCCTTATGAATCCGGCTTTTCTGCTGCATCTCGGTCTGGACCCCGAACGGAGTCCGGGTGATCCCATTGAAGCCTATGTGCCGGATCAAGGGTTTTGCAATCTTGTTTTGGAACTATCTCAGGGAAAACATGTAAATCCGGATGATCTTCCCACCTATGAGTTTGTTCTGCACGGCGAAAAACATTTTCAGGCCCGAGGCCGGCCGGTGCAGGGTGAAGAGATGGAATATCAGGGAGCAGTGGTGGTTCTCGAAGATATAACGGCCCTCAAGGTTCTGGATCAGGTGAAATCGGAGTTCGTGGCCAAGGTATCCCACGAACTACGATCACCCCTCTCCACCATCCATGAACAGCTGGCAATGGTGCTCGGCGAGATGGTGGGAGACGAGTCTAAAAATGACCAGTACATACTCGCCCGGGCCAAGGAAAAAACCCATGGGCTGATCTCTTTAATCGGAGATTTGCTCGACCTGTCACGCATCGAAGCCGGGATTGTGCACCAGGAACCGAAGCCCGTCCGCCTCGAAGAACTCTTAAAAAGCATTGTAGATTTTCTGGGGACCAGGGCAAAGGGGCGTAGACAGGCCGTTATCCTGGAGCTTTCTGAAAACCGGTTCCCTTTATTTACAGCCGACCCCATGGTACTCGAGAGCATCTTCGGAAACCTTATCACCAATGCCATCAATTACACTCCGGATGGCGGTGAGGTCAAAATTTCGGCCGGCTTTAACGAGAAAAGCATGCATGTGACAGTCAAAGACAATGGTTTCGGAATCGAGGCCAGACACTTAGAGCAGATCTTCGAAAGATTTTACAGGGTCAAGGACGAAAAAACGAGATATATCACCGGTACAGGGCTGGGACTCCCCATAGTCAAGGGTCTGTTGGACAGCCTGGGCGGAACCATAAGTGTGCAAAGTACCCCCGGCAAGGGCAGTGCGTTTACGGTTCTATTGCCGGTGCAAGAGCCTTCAGAAACACTTCCGGCTCAACCGTAACACCGGTCCACAGGGCAAAGGTTCGCCGGGCCTGATAGGCCAGGGAAGAGAGGCCGTCTTGGAAGCGAATGTTTTGGGTCCGGGCCATATCCTGCCAAAAATTTTGACTGCGGCCATAGTTCAGATCGAGTATCAATTCGCAGCCAGTCACGCTGAGACTGCCCACCAGGGACGCCAATTCCGGCGACTCGTCATTGCTTGATACGGAGCTAGCATTGACCACCAGGTTTGCCGGGATCGCCTGGTTTGAAACAAAATCAAACGTTAGCGCTTCTCCCCCGATACGATCCACCAGCTGCCTGGTTTTTTCCTGGTTGCGGCCGGTTACCAAAATAGGGTTTGCATTCAACCACTTTAACATAAAGACAACCGCCCTGGCCGCACCGCCTGTTCCAAAAACAAGCGCCGACTTGCCGGCGGCATCGAATCCGGCTTCTTCAAGGGCGTTCATAAAACCGACGGCATTGGTATTGTACCCTTTGAGCACTTTATCTTTACGAGTTATAGTGTTGATGGAGCCGATAATCTGAGCCCCTTCGGAAAGAACATCCAAAAAAGGTATGACCGCCTCTTTGTACGGCAGGGTGACGTTGGCGCCGGCGATGTTCAAAACTCTGAGGCTTTGGACAGCCTGACCGATTTGATCCGGTGTAACCATGAACGGCACGTAGATTCCATTAATTCCGGCATGTTTAATTGCCGCCGAAAACATGGGAGGTGACTTTAACCTAAAAACCCGTTCATCGCCTAAAATGCAATAAACCTTCACCTTCTTACACCACCTAAAAACTGCGCAAAAAATCCATTTAGTGTCCATCCATAAATGAGGATTTTTGTTCAAGATCAAGGCATGCGAAAAAAATAACCACAGGCATATAGTTGATATTCCGAGGATTATTTTTTGAGCATAACGCAGAGATTGGGCAAAAAGACCATTTTTGGATGGACATCAGTTAGAGACCGAGAAGCCTCTTGACGCTCGTGGTTATCTCTTCTGCCGAGGCCGGCTTGGCGAGATAATCTTCAGCCTCCATGCTCCTTCCATCCTGATGAGAATAACGGGTGGAGGTCACGTGGTCTCCAACGGCGGTCAACATTATAACGGGAATATCGGCAAATTGCTCATCTGCCTTAAGCTCTTTGCACATTTTGTAGCCGTCCTTTTCAGGCATCATGACATCCAGGACAATGACGTCCGGAGGATTGGCCTTGACCTTTTCCAGGCCCTCCACGCCATTATAGGCCACTTCAACCTCAAAACCTTCCTTCTCCAGATTCCCTTGGACAATGGAAGCAAAGTCAGGTTCGTCATCCACCACCAGAATCCTCTTCTTTTCATTCATATCTTTCCTCCATTTTTTAAACTATTCTGACTACGGATTTCAGAATGCGAAACTTTCCCCTTAAGATGCTTATATACTAATTTTTTTCCATTCCGCAATCCAAATCGTATCTTAAGCGTTCACAGGTTCAGAGTTCACCGTTCAGAGTTACCTTTCTGTTGGGCTCACAGAACCAGAGTCACCACTACCCGACCGACGGCAGGCGAGGTTCAAGGGTGTCTTTTTCATGCGTTCACAGGTTTCCCGCCACTGGTGGGATTCAACGTTGTCTTTATTCGTTGAACCTTTGAACCCTGAACCTCTGAACGGTTATTTCAAATCAATCCCGCCGCTGACATGATATCCGGGACCAGTTCTTCCTTGTTGATAGCCATGATGTGGACTCCGTCACACATTTTTTCCTCGTGAACCCGTTTGATCATGCGGCCGGCAATCTCTATACCTTTGGCCACAGCCTGACCCTTGGGAGCAGAAGCCATTTCATCTATCAAGTCCTGCGGTACAAAAACCCCGGCAATATTTTTGTTCATAAAGCGGGCCATGGGCGCCGAAGTCAACAAAATGATACCCACCAGAATTTTCACTTTAAACTGTCCGGCGTATTCCATGAACTTTTTGAATCTGTCCAGGTCAAACACGGCCTGGGTCTGGATAAACTCGGCGCCGGCCTCAATTTTTTTTTCAAATTTTATGAGCTGGGGTTCAAGGGGATCGGCTTCCGGTGTGACAATGCCGCCGGCGCAAAATGAAACCCCGCCGTCCAGATCGTTGCCGCTGATATCCTTGCCTTCTTCAAGCTTTCTGACAACTCCCAGCAGCTGGCTGGAATCCAGATCGAAAACGGCCTTAGCCTCTTTATGATCACCCAGCATGATCGAATCCCCGGTAAGGCAAAGGACGTTGTGAATCCCCATGTAGGAAGCAAAAAGCAAATCCGCCTGGAGCGCCAGACGGTTGCGATCCCGGCAGGTCATCTGCAAGATCGGTTCACCGCCTATCTCTTTTACCAAAAGAGCTCCGCCCAGGCTGGGAAACCGCATGACCGAACTTTGGTGATCGGTTACATTAATAGCATCTACCTTGTCTTTTAGAAGCTCGATATCGTGGGCCATGCGTTTAAGGTTGGTCCCCTTGGGGGGAGCGGCCTCACAGGTTATGACAAATTTGCCCGACTTTAAGGCTTTTTGAAATGCAGAAACCATCTCATATATCCTTTCGTTTAGTTCATGATTCGGAGAGTATTCACTATTAACCCGCTCCATGGATAATCATAGATTGTATGCGTTCACAGGTTCAGGGTTCACCGTTCAGGGTTGTTTTGTTAACCCTCGCTGATTATCCCGAACCCGAATATAATAATTAATAATCAATTGTTAATTATTAATTGTTAACCATTATTTCCCGAACCCTGAACCCTGAACCTTTGAACCCATGAACGGTCGTTGTTTATTATTAAGACAGTATCATTTTCCCGGGGGTTGGCTCTCCCAGGTGATTCCTCGGTGGCTGGAGCCTGCGCATGGAATCCAGCCGTCCCAGATCCATCAGCCGGTTATATATCATCGTCCAGGCGCAATCTTTTCTTCTATCTATTTCACATTTTCCACTGTCCGTCCCCCCGCAGGGGCCGTTCACCAGCCCTTTGTGGCAGGTAGTGACGGGACATATTCCGCCGGTTTCACCGATGATACAAGTCCCGCACTGGGTGCAGATCTCACTAAACTCTCCCGCGGCGGTCTCTTTCCCTATAAACAGGGTGTCCAGGGCCGGCACAACCATTTTCTTTAACTGCCTGGCAATAGTCTGGACACCGAAAGCGCAGGTCATGATCAGCAGCGTATCGGCCTGGTCAATTTGGTGGCCGTATTCGTCCAAAGCATCGGCTGTTAAATTGTCACAAGCCACCGGAACAACCAGATGGCCGGTAATAAGTTTGCCTTTGCCGGACAACTGTTCTTGCATGGCCCGAACTTCGGGCTCACCGCCGGTACGTGTCAAGGTAACGCACGTACCGCAGCCAATGATGAAGATTCTCCCTGATCCGCTTAAAAGCAGATCGATCTCTTTTTCAGCTTTTGGTTGTGTAATAGACCTGATCATATTGACATCCTCTCTTTTTCCAAATCACATCTTAGGCACCTTTTGGATTCGCTTATGGCTTCTTGGCTGGAGAGTCCTTTCTCAACTTCGCGAAAGTCGTTTACTCTTTTTTCTGCTTTTTCGAGTTCGATCCGGATTCTCGGCATCTCTTGGTCTGTCTCCTCATCCAGCGCCAGGCCTGTATCCTCATGCATAGCGGTTTTCATGTCCGGAATTTCAACAGGACCGCTTTCTCCTAAAAGATACTTATCAATGGCGATTGCCGCTCTTCTTCCCGACGCGATAGCCCGTATGACATAGGTCGGCCCTGTTGTAAAATCTCCGCCGGCAAATACACCGGGAATATTTGTGGAAAGCGTGTTTTCATTAACAACCAGCGCCCCCCACAAAGCCCTCTCTAACTGACTGTCTTCTGATAAAAAAGACATGTCTTGAGCCTGTCCAATGGAGATGAGAACATTTTCGGCTTCAACAAGTTGCGTGATTTCTTCATTACATTCAGGGTTAAAGCACCCTTCATCATCAAACACACAAACACAGTGGACAAATTCAATCCCGGTTACCTTGCCGTCTTGATACAGAATCTGCTTGGGAGACCATGCAGGATTGATGACAATCCCCTCATCGAGGGCCTCTTCGACTTCCTTTTCCCACGCCGGCATTTCGTCTCGCGGTTCCAGACAGAAAAGCTGGACATGCTGTGCCCCGGCCCGCAACGCGGTTCTGGCAACGTCAATGGCAACATTACCCCCCCCGATGACAACCGCTCTGTTTTTAAGGCGCATCTCCTGACCCTTTTTGATGCCGTTTAAAAAATGGAGCCCGTAATAAAGACCTTCCAGATCCTTATCTTCGCCCGGAATCCCGATTTGTTTGCTGGCCTGTGCTCCGGCGGCAAGAAAGACTGCTTCATAACCC